>CAIJME010000488.1 GCA_903821625.1 uncultured Sphingobacteriales bacterium
AACATTACCCAATATATTCAATTCGGTAAGTGATGGAACTGTATTTGCTGTAATACTAATGATCTTATTTTGCATTCCTGCTTTACCCGCACTATTAAATACTACGCGAATCAATCCTTCTGCACCTGGAGCAACTGGCTCTTTCGGATACTCAGGAATTGTACATCCACAGGTTGCAGTTGCACTGCTAATAATTAAAGGACTATTCCCAATATTCTTAAACTTGAAATCATACGATACTATTTCGCCATCTTTAATCTCACCAAAATCATAAACTTCTTTTTCAAATTTAAATACAGGTGCATTGGCTGTATCTGCTGTAGCAACCGTTGCTATTTCCTGAGTCTCAGTAGGATTTTTAGATCCAGTTGAATTTTGATTGGTACATGCTGCCAATATTGACAGACACATAATTGATAAAAATACTTTTTTCATCTACTTGTTTTTTTAATTGCTCGAATGACCTCAGATAAATTGTGTTGAACTATAAATATTCGTCTGCGGCTGTGCTAAATCATACTATTTTACATTTTTATTTATTCTAGCAAGCCTCTTCCTACCTTCTGTACTTTTCCTGATGCCTTCAGGTCTACTAAAATTTTATCTAAAATACCGTTTATAAATGAATTGCTTTTAGGAGTACTGAATTCTTTTGAAATTTCAATGTATTCGTTCATGGTAACCTTTATCGGAATAGATGAAAAGTGAATAAGCTCAGTTATGGCCATTCGCATTAATAAGGTATCCATTAATGCAATCCTTTCTGAATCCCAGTTTTTAGTTTTCTGGGCTATAAGTTCCTGATATTCTTTTTCAAATACAATTACCTTTTTAAACAGATCAATAATGTATGGGCGATCTTCATCCCAGTTGGGGCAAATCTGTGCAAGTTTATTTTCGACGGGAATCGTACTTGAAAAATTCTTGAATGTTTTTGCCACCAATGCCTGAAGAACATCCTTATCAACCGGCCAATTAATGAATTTTTCTTCAAATATCTGCTCGATACCCGGCGATTTTAGAATCAATTTTTTGAAAATATACTTGATTATATCTTTATCAGACTGGATAGTATGTTCTTTTAGATTTAAAAAAGAACTATACTCTTCTGATGCTTTTAATGTTATAAAAATAGATTTACAGACTTCTGGATCAAAATTCCATGATATCTTATACTTTTTAACAGCTGCCTGATATTCAATATTTTGCTTTAAAGAAACGATAAAGAGATTGTTCTGTATCTTAATGCTTGCATTCAGATCTTCTTCTGAAGGCAAGTACTTATTTGCCCGCTCTTCTGCATCTATGATACTATAATCTGCAACTTCTACAAGCAAGGATAATAGCCAGATATACATTTCATAAACTTGATCAACATTTTGCAATAATGCTTTTTCGTAAGGCAATATTTCCTTAACATGCGATTGCTGATATGAATACAATACCTGTAACGCTTTAACCCTCAGATGCCTTCTGTTTAACATGTATAAGAACGATTTTGTTTTTAATAAACCTATTAAATCAATAGGATGCTTTTATTTTTCTGATATCCTCAATACGCTTCTCAGCAATTTTATTTGCTGCTTCGTTTGTTGGGATATTCTCAAGTTTTGATTTCTGTAATACTCTTCTGGTGGCATCATAAATATTTTCAGCCATCTGTAGCGTTTTCTTTTTATTGAAACCGGCAATTTCAGAGTAGCAATTGATGAGTCCACCGGCATTGATCAGATAATCGGGTGCATACATGATACCTTTCTCCAATAACATACAACCATGTACTACTTCATCAGCAAGCTGATTATTTGCCGATCCGGCTATAATCGAACATTTTAAACGGTTTATAGTCTCTGTATTTACCGTGGCACCAAGGGCACAAGGCGAATAAACATCAATATCCAAATCAAAAAGATTATTGTTAGCCACTGCAGTTGCCCCATATTTTTGAGCAACCTGACGCAAACGGTCTTCATCTATATCGCTGATATACACTTTAGCATTCTCATTTCTAAGAAGTCCAACAAGGTTTTCTCCAACTTGACCTATTCCCTGAACGGCAATCGATTTTCCAGCCAGACTATCATTCCCGAAATGTTCTTTCAAACAAGCTTTTATTCCCATGAAAACTCCTTTGGCAGTTACCGGCGATGGATCGCCACTACCACCAATTGATTCAGGGATTCCTGTTACATGTTTGGTTTCCATGCGAATATATTCCATATCCCTTGGATTAGTACCTACATCTTCTGCAGTAATAAAGGAGCCATTCAAATTTTCAATAAAACGACCAAAACGGCGCATCAGAGCTTCTGATTTATGCAATCGACTATCACCAATGATCACTGCCTTGCCACCACCAAGATTTAAACCTGTGATTGCCGACTTGTAGGTCATGCTTCGTGATAAACGCAATACATCTTGCAAAGCTTCGTTTTCAGATTTGTATGGCTGCATCCGGGTTCCACCCAATGCAGGCCCAAGGGTGGTATCATGGATTGCAATAATAGCCTTTAAGCCAGTACTGGGATCACTGCAATACACTACTTTTTGATGTCCAAAAGCATCAAGCTGACTAAAAACTGAATGTTCATCAAATTTAGATACTATCATGTTACCTGCCTGACTTTAGGCCACAAAAGTAGTAAAAATTCCAAACTATGCCCCAAATCAAAATTCTTAATCATTTTAAAGTAAAATTTTCTTCTTGATTTCTACCATTCAGGAACCTGGGTAGCTTAGATAAAAATAGCCTAGCCAGAAATGACTTACTCTTGTATTTATTTTCATTCCGAATAAACGAGTCCAAAAATTATGTGATTACAGTTTAACTCTTTATAATCATTAACCTAAAATAAACTGAAATCTTAGTACTTAAAACGTATAAGCTAAAACTTTAATGCCTATTTTTACCATTCAAGGATCAGATGAAAGAACTGGCATATCTCAATAAATTTTTTTACAAGTATCGCTGGCGCTTTTTGCCAGGGATTTTATTTGTAATTATCTCCAATCTTTTTGCTGTGCTTCCCGCACAAGTGATTCGTATTGCCTTTGACCTTGTCAATGAAAACATAGCGATTTATAGGCTTTTTAATGGCTTTGAAAAGCAAAAGCTCATCGCGACTATTTTTGGGCAAAGTCTATTATTTTTTGGACTGATTGTACTAGCTCTTGCACTGCTCAGAGGTATTTTTCTGTTTTTCATGAGACAGACTATTATCCTCATGTCTAGGCATATCGAATATGATCTTAAAAATGAGATCTATCAACATTACCAGAAGCTATCCATGGCATTTTATCGCCGTAATAATACTGGCGACCTCATGAACAGGGTTACAGAAGATGTCAGCAGAGTGAGAATGTATCTTGGACCTGCCATTATGTACACCATCAACACCAGTGTGTTATTTATACTGATCATTGTGGCGATGTTTAATGTGAATGCTAGGCTCGCAGTTTTTGCCTTATTGCCCTTACCACTTCTTGCAGTTACTATCTATTATGTTCATACCATCATCAATCAAAGAAGTGAAAAAATACAGGAACAACTTTCGTCGATGTCAAGCTTTGTGCAGGAAACATTCTCTGGAATAAGAGTGATCAAAGCCTATGTAAGAGAAGATGATATCCGGAAAAAATTCAATCAAGAAAGTGAGGATTATAAAACACATTCCATGTCACTTGTTCAAATTCAGGCTTTATTTTATCCAATGATGCTTTTACTTGTTGGAATAAGTACCATAATTACAGTTTATATCGGAGGTGTTGAAGTGATCAAGGGGACAATCACATCAGGTAATATAGCCGAATTTATCGTTTATGTTAATCAGCTTACCTTCCCTGTAACTTCACTAGGCTGGGTAACTTCATTGATCCAAAGAGCATCTGCTTCTCAGAAAAGGATCAATGAGTTTTTACAGACTCAACCAGAGATTGTTTCTTTATCATCTGATAGAATTAAATTAAAAGGTGGAATTGAATTCAAGGACGTTAGCTTCACTTATCCAGATACCGGCATTCAGGCTATTAAAAATATTTCGTTTAAAGTTGAACCAGGACAATTTATTGCAATTATTGGTCGAACAGGTTGCGGCAAATCAACGATCGCAAACTTATTATTAAGAATGTATGACGCTGATCAAGGCGATGTATTAATTGACAATAAAAGAATTGAAAAACTCGATCTAAACACCTATCGTGACCAGGTAGGTTTTGTACCGCAAGAAGTATTTTTATTTTCGGATACGATCTTTAATAATATAGCCTTTGGCTTATCTGTAGCAGAACCCAATCAGGTAGAACAGGCAGCAAAAGATGCAGCTTTGTACGATAATATAATAGGATTTGAAAAAAGCTTTGAAACGATGATCGGAGAACGAGGCATAACCCTTTCTGGCGGACAAAAACAGAGACTTTCTATAGCAAGGGCACTAATTAAAGAGCCACAGATCCTAATTTTTGATGATTGCCTTTCTGCCATTGACACCCGCACTGAAGAAGAGATACTCAATAATCTGGGTCGTTTAATGAATAATAAAACCAGTATATTAATTGCTCATCGGGTATCTACCATAAAGAATGCAGACAAAATACTGGTGATGGATGGAGGTGAAATCATTGAACAGGGTACACATCAAGAACTGATGGCATTAAAAAGCACTTACTTCGAATTATTCGAAAAACAGCTTCTAGAAGAGCAGATAACCTGATGATTGAAGCTTAATAAAAAAAAGGCAAGGTATTCCTAGGTCATGAGCATTCGTTTTTGAAATATACCAAGACAGAAAAAAATCAATTTGTTACTTTCCGAATATCTATTATATTTACCTCAAGAAACTAAAAAAAACAATGGGAGATTTCGACAACAAAGAAAGAGAAGAGGTTTTTTCGAAGAAGGTAAGAGCAGGGAAGCGCACCTACTTTTTCGATGTGAAAGCTACGCGTTCAAATGATTACTATGTAACCGTAACAGAAAGCAAGAAACGTTTGGAAGATGGTGTTTTTATAAAGCACAAGATCTTTCTTTACAAAGAAGACTTTGAAAAGTTTGCAGAAGGCCTGAAAGAAACCATTGATTACATCAAAGCTAATCAGGAAGTTGTTGAAAAACGATACGAATATTCAGAGAATCCTACAGAACCAGCTAAAGCTGATGATGACTTCTCATTTGAGATTTAATACTATTTAAAATAGATATTTGCCATAAAAAAGGCCCCGATTCAATTTCTTGAATCGGGGCCTTTAATTTTAGTTCTATTTTTTGTTGAACTCCCTAATCATTTATGTGAATGTCCCTTTTTATAATGCTCTAACAACAAATCGCCTCCAAAGTCATGCATTAAATCACGTACTACTGAATGCACATGATTAGCATTGTTCTGAGTATTATCGTATTCAATTATAATAGTAGGACCCTGAATTCGGTAATATGCCCCCTTGCCGATAACTGGTTTTGTATGGCCAGCCCATGAAAACCAAACATTCTCTAAACCCGCTTTGCGAATATCGCTCATCATTTTTTCTGCAAGATCAGGCTTATAGCGATGAACATAAATACTGATCAGTTGCAGCATTAAAGATTGTTGTTCTTTTGACAATTCAGAATATCTGATACCTACAGGTTTCCCCAGCATAGCGTTACGCTTGTTTAATGTCAGGATATCCGGAAATGCTGCAGTATCAATGATTGCCTTTTTAATTTGTGCATTGGAAAGAGCGTTTAATAAGGCAAATCCCCTATCCGATTCATTTTTCAAAACCTGCTTACCGGCCATTGGCCCATTAAGTACAATGGCTGGGTTACTTCCAAGAAATCCGGGAGTGCCTGCTACAAGAGTCTTTTTATTAAATGAGAAATTGAAAGAAATATGGTGACCCTCAAAACGCCAACCCCATATAGTTTTTGATGAGGGGGTGCCAAAAATTGTGAAGTGGTAATTACCCGGATCACGCCATTTATCCTCCGGTTTTCTTTTTTCCAATTCTTTTAACACGTTTTCTAATTGCATGATATCTTTCGTCTTTTGGAAGGCATCACTTCCAAGGCAAGATTTCAACAGATCATAAGCCGTTTCTTGCTGTGCCGAATTCATGTCATTAAATGTGATCCCCCTCCTCTCCTTTGGCACAAAATGGAAATTATAGCGTTCTTCGGTATCAAATGCAAAAACAGATTCTGTTTTCTGGGCATCATTAAGCAATGAAATAAAACGATTGGCAAGAGAAATAGCATCTTGGCCGAAGGCCGTACCCTGAATTAAAATAAATGTAATTATTAAAAAATATAGCTTTTTCATTTTTAGTTATATATTAAATATTGTTTCTTCCTTAAGAGTTAAACGTAATGATTTTATTAAAAACAAGTATTCGGAATTCACTAATTACTTAATATTTATCAGATATTAGTAAATACTAGATTAAATCGTAATTATTCATACTTTCCAATACTTTAAAATTAAATAATTTGAACAGTTATTTTCATATTTCAGCTAAGAACAAAAAAATGCTCGCTTTGTATAAAGATTTCTCTCGAATAAGCTCCTGTTTATTATTATCAATAATACTTATAAGTTCTTGTAAAGATCGCACTTCAACAGGACTAGAAAAAGAAGCAATACCAGCAGATAAAGCACTTGCTACGTTCACCGTAGCCGATGGTTTTAAAATTGAAATGATTGCTTCAGAACCATTAATTACAGATCCAGTTGATATGGAGATTGATGAATTTGGTCGACTTTATGTTGTTGAAATGCATGGGTATCCGTTAGATACGAAAACTGGCAGTGGCAATATCATTTTACTATCCGATGAAGATGGAGATGGAAACATGGATAAAAGAACGGTATTTGCTGATGGCCTAACTTTACCAACCAGCGTGATGCGTTGGAAAAAAGGAATTATTGTAACCGATGCGCCACATATTCTTTACTTTGAAGATACGGATAATGATGGTAAGTCTAACTTGAGAGATACCTTACTTTCAGGTTTTGCTTTATCAAATCCGCAACATAATGTCAATACACCTGTTTATGGTTTAGACAACTGGATTTACGTTGCTCATGAGGGCTCTGTTACCACGCGCGAATACAAAGAAGATTTTGGGGATGAAGGTTCAGAAATTATATTCCCAGGAGTTCCTAATAGTCCCAAATTACCCATCAATGCTAATGGGCGTTCATTTAGATTTCATCCTGAACAGCTAAAACTAGAGATGAGTTCAAGCCGGACACAATTTGGGCATTCTTTTGATGAGTGGGGAAATCTTTTTGGCTGCAATAACTCTAATCAGGGTTATCATGAAGTAATTCCAAATCGATATTTCGATAGAAATCCAGATTTACTTTCTTCGGAGGCT
>CAIJME010000489.1 GCA_903821625.1 uncultured Sphingobacteriales bacterium
GCTTCCATTGAAGTTTTGAAGGGTAATCGACCAGACCTGCTTCCTGATTTTCAGATGGGTGGCATGGCAGATTTCAGCAATTATAGTGAAGGTATGCGTGGTGGGAAGATCAGAGTGCGCGCAAAGATCGTGGAGCGAGATAAAAAAACCCTTGCTATAACCGAAATACCTTATACAACAACTACCGGCGGATTAATAGACAGTGTGATCGCTGCTAACGATAAGGGTAAGATCAAGATCAAAAAGATTGAGGATAACACTGCTAAAAATGTAGAGATCATCATTCATCTTGCTCCAGGAATTTCTCCTGATGTGACTATTGATGCGCTTTATGCTTTTACAGATTGCGAAGTTTCAATTTCTCCAAATACCTGTATTATCAAAGGCGATAAGCCTTATTTCATGAGTGTGAATGATATTCTCATTGAAAGCACGCATCATACAAAAAACCTCCTCAAGCTGGAACTTGAAATAAAGCTTGCGGAGCTCAAGGAAAAAATATTTTTCAGTTCATTGCTTAAGATCTTTATACAGGAAGGTATGTATAAGAATCATGAGTATGAAAGCTCAGGTAATTTTGAAACGGTAGTAGAGGTGTTAAACAAACTCTTTGAGCCATTCTTTCCGCAGTTTTATCGGGAAATACTTCCTGAGGATTATAAAAAGCTGATCGATAAGCCAATGAGTAGCATTACCCGCTTCGACCTTAAAAAATCGGACGAGCAATTGCTTGCGCTAGAGAGTGACATTAAAGAAGTAAATAAGTACTTGAAACACTTAACAGATTATGCCATTGCTTGGTTTGAGAAGTTGAGGGCTAAATACGGTAGCGGCAGGGAACGTAAAACAGAGATCAGAGCATTTGACAAGGTAGAAGCTTCAAAAGTAGCTTTAGCCAATGTTAAATTGTATATGAACCGTGAAGACGGCTTTATTGGTACGGGCCTGCGTAAAGATGAATTTGTATGTGATTGTTCAGATCTGGATGAAGTAATCGTTTTTAGGGAAGACGGAAAGTTTAATGTTTCTAAAGTAGCTGAAAAGACTTTTGTGGGGAAGGGGATATTGCATGCACAGGTATTCAAAAAGAGTGATGAGCGTACTGTTTATAATTTGATCTATAAGGATGGTGAAAACGGTACTTCCTATATCAAAAGATTCTCTGTATTAGGGGTTACCCGCGACAAGGAATACGACCTGACCAAGGGTGCAAAAGGCTCAAAAGTATTATACTTTACTCCAAATCCAAATGGAGAGGCTGAGATCGTAAATATTCAGTTAAAACCACATTCTAAACTTAAAAAGTTGCAGTTCGACATTGATTTTGCAGACCATGTGATTAAGGGACGCAGCTCAATGGGAAATATTGTAACTAAGTATCCGGTAAAGAAAGTCCTTCTAAAAAGTAAGGGTATCTCAACATTGTCAGGGCGTAAGATCTGGTTTGATGAGATTCTTAAGCGACTTAATGTAGATGGACGAGGTAAATACCTCGGTGAGTTTGATGGCGATGACCGAATACTGACGGTGAATCAGCAAGGAATTTACGAGCTAAGCAGCTTTGACCTAAGCAATCATTTTGACGACCATCTACTATTGATTGAGAAATATAATCCTGAAAAGATATTTGCATTAATCTATCTGGAGGGCAAATCAGGTAGCCATTATTTAAAGCGATTTATATTTGAAAATACCTCTATCGGTAAAAAATCGAGCGTGATCAGTGAAGAGTCCGGTTCGAAATTGGTCTTTATTTCTGGGCATTCAAATCCAAAGATCAAGCTCGAGGTTATCAAGGGAAAAACAAAAATTCCGGAAGTTTCTGAGATCGATCTTACTGAAACTATTGAGGTAAAGGGAATGAAGGCTATGGGTAACAGACTTAGTCCGCATGAAGTCATAAACATTGAAATTCTCCATTCACCAGTCTCAGAGAAGGAAGATGAAATAGTGGCTGAGGTTTCTGAGCTTAGTTCCTCTGCAGAGGAGAATTCCGAATTGAATCAGGCAACTCTAGCTTCTGTTTCTGCCAGAGATATTGAAGCTCCGGAGGTAGATGAGGATAGTTCTGAGGTCTCAGATGATTTGACCGAAACACCAGAAGCTGATGATTCGGAGGATGACTTTGAACCTAAGGCAGAGATCATGCCGGAAGTGCAGATCGAAAGTTCTAAAGAACCTGAAAGTACCACACAAATTGAAGATTTAGAAGTGGAAAATGCGACCGAACCAGAAATGATCCCGGAGGTTCAGATCGAAAGTTCTAAAGAACCAGCAAGACCCGAAAAGGCTAAAAAATCAGCAGAAAACTCTGAGCCTGCTGCTGAAATAGTTCCTGAAGTTCAGACTGAAAGTACTAAAGAGCCAGAAAAACCAGTTAAAAAAATCGATTTTGAGATTACTAATCCGGATGATTTGGATATTGATGATAAGGGACAGCTGGGATTGTTCTAAGCGTTTTTGATATCTTTGCCCTAATTTGCATTAGGGAAATTAACTAGTTTTAAATTAGTAATAAACGGAAAATCTATTTCAATTTATCCCAAAAATCATGGGTAAACTTACTTAGTTTTGGCTGAATAACGTGCACGCAATAGGCTTTATTAGCGTTATTGTTAAAATAGTCCTGATGATAATCTTCGGCTTCATAGAATTTTGATGCTGGGCTTATTTCAGTAACAATCACCTGATCAAATACCCTAGCTTTTTGCAAGTTATCGATCATGTTTTCTGCAGCAACCTTCTGTTCCTGATTTTCATAAAATACTACCGAGCGATATTGGGTACCCATGTCATTTCCTTGCCTATTTAGGGTAGTAGGGTTGTGTGTTTTAAAAAAAACCAATAATAGATCCTCAAATGAAATTTCTGCCGGATCATAATCGATGCGGATTATTTCAGCATGGCCAGTATTACCTTCGCATATATCTTCGTAGGTAGGATTTAGCTTATGGCCTCCCATATAGCCTGATACTACCTTAGTAACACCTTTTAAATTCTGAAAAACTGCTTCGGTACACCAAAAACAGCCTCCTCCAAATATTGCTTGGTTCATTTTTTTTTAACGCAATTTCAAAAATTATATTGAAAGAATTATAAGTCTACGGTAAAGAAAAAGGAGGATGTCACAATTGAGCATCCTCTTTTTTTGATTTTTTATAATAACTATTGGTATTGAATATAACTTGGGCGAGGCTTAAGTTTCATAAGTTCTGCCGGAGTCATTAAACGCTTTGGAGCTTTTTTGAGGTCGTTTTTATAGAATAATTTAAACCCTGTAAATTGTACAGGTTCTGAATAGATAAAGTGTCGATGTGTGCCCATCTTAAGTTCAGGTTCACCCCAACCATCCATGTGCATAACTACCTGAACTTCAGGTCTTAATTTTATATTTTGGTAGTTGGTTACCATTTTTTTCGTAAAACGGTGAACAACAAAAATCTTAGGGGGTAAGTTATTGGCTTTTACGAGTTTTGCTAGGTAATCAGATACATAGTTGATTTCTGAAGCATCGTATGTGCCTATCTTTCTGCCTGGTAAAACTCCTCCTTTCATCGAAAATTCAGGATCAATCCCCAAGTGAACATTTGGCATTTTAAGATATTTTTCAAGACGGGGAAGTTCTTCTCTGATGGTGCTTAATGCTACTTGAATGTCAAGAAAAACGATCATTCCTTTTTTCATTCTTGAGATGGTTAATACGGAGTCGATCTGCTTATCAGGCATTCTATTTCTGTATTTACCATCCTTTCCCGGATCACCAGCTGCTACCACAGCAATGTAATGTAATGCCGGTTGTACCGGTGTTTGAGGATCTGCTTTTTCCCATTTGCTAACTTCAGCATAGAGCATTCGAAGCATTTCTTTTGGTGCATACTCTCCAAGAGCCCCCATTTTTTTAGAATACAGGTTCCCATAATACGTAACTACTCTTTTATAGGGTAATATTGCCCCAGCAAGAGGGTATGGTTGTTTTTTTACCGGCCATTTTCCGGTAGTATCACCATTGGCAAGTTCTTTGATCTTTTTATTGTAGAGTGCAGTATCTATGGGCTCAGGTGCAGCCTCTTCTTCCATTTCTGAATTGGCAAGTTCTCCACCAGCATTGATTGCTGATTTGTTTCCTGTTTTACTTTTTGACTCTGAACAGCTTGTGAATAGGGTAGCAAAGGCAAGAAATGCAATGCTTGCTATCAGTAATTTAGGTTTTATCATTCTAATTTTTGATTTGGGGTTTTGGGTATTGAAACTATATTAAATTACTATTTACTTCCTTTATTTACAAATATATTTACTCAAATTTTACAGAATTTGCCAAATACACCCAGAGGCAATTTATATCCTGAACTTGCCTGAAGGTAAAGCTCTCCACTTTCTAGGTTTTGTACTTCCGGAAAAGATGAACGAATCAGATTTTCGACTATAACGGATGAAAAGCCAAGCGAATAGGTGTTCAATATAAGAAAATGTTCCTCGTCGTCTAGCAATTTTACGACGTCTTCCATCATTTCCTTGATATTGTCTTCAAGCTTCCATTTTTCGCCATTCGGGCCATGACCATAAGCCGGTGGATCGAGTATGATGCCATTGTATTTGCGTCCTCTTTTAACCTCGCGTTTAACGAATTTTAATGCATCCTCAACAGTCCATCGAATATTTTCTAATCCTGACAAGGTTTGGTTTTCATTTGCCCAGCTCACTACCTGTTTGATTGAATCAACATGAGTAGTTTCAGCACCTGCAGCACAGGCTGCTAAAGAAGCGCCTCCGGTATAGGCAAATAGATTTAGGACTTTTGGTTGTTCTGTTTTGAAACTTCGGATACACTTAATGATATAGTCCCAGTTGACGGCCTGCTCCGGAAAAATACCCAAATGCTTAAATGAAGTGAGGGCAAGCCTAAACTTTAAGGTAATATCTTTATTTTTATAATTAATATGCCATCTATCAGGCGTTTTTTGGTCTTTTTTTATCCACTCTCCTGATGTTGCAGAACGACCTTTGAACCGGATATGGTGTAATTTAGTCCATTCGCTTTCTGAAAGGCCCTTTCCCCAAACGGCTTGTGGTTCAGGACGTATCAGGATAACATTTCCAAATCGTTCCAGCTTTTCAAAATCGCCACAATCGATCAGCTCGTAATCGTTCCAGTTTTCAGGGGTTAACAGTTGAATCATCTATTATCTTTTTGATTTGACCGGATCAATCGTATAATCCGGTAGCTATTATTTTTTTTGTAAAGCCTTCATGAATTTGCTGGCAAATACAAACTCATTTAGTTCAACATTGTCCGTTTGATAAATTTCTTTATTCGAGCCTTCCCACCATTTTTTTCCTTCATGGAGGAAGATTATATTTTCACCGATACCCATTACAGAATTCATATCATGGGTAACAACAATGGTAGTGGTTTTATATTCAACGGTTAATTCCTGAATAAGTTCGTCTATGACAATGGCTGTTTTAGGGTCAAGACCAGAATTTGGCTCATCCACAAAAAGATATTTTGGGTTCATGGCTATGGCCCTAGCAATACCCACTCTTTTCTTCATGCCACCAGATAATTCGGCAGGAAATAATTTGTTTTTACCGGCCAGATTTACTCTTTCCAGACAGAAATTGGCACGATCCAGCTTTTCCTTGTGATTCTGATCGGTGAACATATTTATTGGAAACATGATATTATCCTCCACATTCATAGAATCAAAAAGAGCAGATCCTTGAAAAAGCATTCCGATCTCGGTACGAATTTCAATTCTGGACTGAAAGTTCATACGTGTAAAATTTCTAGCGTCGTAAATTACGGATCCTTCTTCTGGCTCATGTAAACCTACCATGCATTTCAATAAGGTTGTTTTTCCTGATCCGGATCCACCGATGATGAGGTTACACATTCCTTCTTTAAATTCGGCTGAAATACCTTTTATAACCTGATTTTCGCCGAATGTTTTTTGTATGTTTCTGATCTCTATCATAGCAATAGCTGGGCGACAAGGTAATCAGTGAAAAGAATGGCAATACAACTAATCACTACTGCCTTGGTACTTGAGCGTCCAACTTCAAGAGCTCCACCATCGGTGTAAAAACCCTGATAGGCCGAAACTGAAGTGATGATAAATGCAAAAATTACAGATTTAACCATTGATACTGTAAACGTAAAAGGGATGAAAGTTGAAGTAATTCCATTAATAAAATCCTGTCCTGTAACGGCTCCAGAGGCAGTGCCTGCGATATACCCACCTGTGATTGTCAATCCTATAGAGATGATTACTAATAATGGAATCATGGTAACTGCACCAATAATCTTTGGCAGAATCAGGTAGCCAGGACTGTTTATTCCCATTATTTCAAGTGCATCAATCTGCTCAGTAACACGCATGGTCCCAATCTGGGAAGCAATACTTGATCCAACTTTTCCAGCAAGTACAATGGCAGAAATAGTTGGACTAAGTTCCAGTATGGCTGAATCACGAACAATCATGCCAATCACGGATTTTGGAATGAAATCACTTACTAGCTGAAATGCAGTCTGTACGGTTGTTACCGCACCTAAAAACAAGGATATAATAGAAATTATCCCTAGTGAGCCTACACCAATAGAAACCATTTCATGTAAGATCTCACTTCGGTAAATATTCCATTTTTCTGGTCTGCGGAACACCGCTTTCAGCAATAAAATATATTTACCTAAGGGGTGAAATATCATTTGATAATTGTTTTTTTAACGATTATACAATATTAATATAAAATTATCATCCGCTCACAGATGATTAATAATTTAGCAAATGTAATCAATTGGTATTATGCCTTAAATTACCCCGATTGATTTTCTTAAATTTAACTTATGAATGCTATAGTTACCGGTGCAACCAAAGGAATAGGCAGAGCTATTGTCAAGCATCTTGCTGCTCACAATTTTAACCTCGTTTTGTGTGCGAGAAACCAAAAAGAACTAGATGCCTACCTTGCTGAGCTAAGAGAAGCCTATCCCAAACTTAGTTTTTATGGGATGAAAGCAGACATGGAAAATATGAATGATGTAAAGGAATTTGCAAACTTTTCATTAAAATGCCTGCGATCTGTAGATGTTTTGGTGAATAATGCGGGTTTATACATTCCATCTGATTTATTGCAGGAGGAAGAGTCATCCCTAGAAAGGCAGATGAAAGTCAATGTTTATGCACCTCATTATTTATGTAAATTTTTTGCAGAGAATATGAAATTAAACGCTGCAGGCCACATCTTCAATATTTGCTCTATTGCAAGTGTTAACCCAGTGATCAGCGCAGGCTCATACAGTATAAGTAAGGCTGCATTATTAAGCCTAACTAAAGTATTAAGAGGAGCATTAATGCCATTTGGCATCAAGGTTACCGCTATTTTGCCGGGAGCAACACTGACTGATTCATGGGCGGGAACCACATTGCCCTCCGAGCGGTTTATTGCTCCAGAAGATGTTGCAAGAAGTATCATCAATTGCTTACAAATGAGTGCAGGAGCAAATGTTGATGAGGTACTAATCAGACCTTTGAAAGGCGAAATTTAGGCTTGTTTTTTTTACCGACATTTTACGGGCCTTTACCGAGAACTTCTGATAACCTACCTAATTACTGTTCTCTGCATTAGGCTTATATTTTAGTTTTGATCTATCAATTCAAACAAAAAAGAACAATTAATCATAAAAACTAAAACTAGCTGAATAGTTAAACTATAAGAAAATGGAAAAGAAACTTCAACGCAACCAAC
>CAIJME010000490.1 GCA_903821625.1 uncultured Sphingobacteriales bacterium
GATCAGGGTAAGACGAGAAGATGCAGTTTTGGCCGGACCAAGCGCTGTTATATATGGGTTTGAAGCTACCTGTAATACCACCACACCTATCGCTAACACAAATAAGGCTGCTAGGAATAAATAATAAAGATGCATATCGGCAGCGGGATAAAATAACAAGGAACCAATTGCTGCGATTGCGAATCCAAGAACCATTCCATTCTTATAACCAATCTTTTCAACAATCATCCCAGCTGGAAATGACATCAGACCATAAGTCAAGAAAAAATAGAACTGAACCAGTGATGAATCTGCATAACTTAAGGTGAATCCTTCTTTGAAAAAAGGGACCAAAGTATCATTTAAACAGGTAATAAAGCCGTTCATGAAATACAAAACGGCAAGTGAAATGAGTGCAGGCATGTAATTCTGGCCCGAATTCTCCTGATCGGAAACTACACTGTTATGTAAAGGTATATTTGCCATAATCTATTAAGTTTTTTGAGCATTATGCTTGCGGCTTTAAGCTTTTAGCCTTCAGCTTTAAGCTATGAATTGGTGTTATTTAGAATACTTTACGTCAATCTTCTCTAAGGTTTTCCAGCATTGGAATAATCCTCTTGGAACGTGAAAACAACCTTTCCATTTACCGCCTTTAAGTGGAAGTAATACTTCTCCTCTACGGTTCAGATAACCATACCACTCTCCCTTTTCAGCATCCGGAAAATGAGCCCAAGTATACTTATGAACTTTTTCAAACCAATCCCAGCATCGCTGATCGCCGGTATGGTGAAATCCTTTTAACAAACTGATTAAAGTTTCAATGTGTACCCACCATAATTTCTGATCCCATTCCAATTGCTGTGGAGGATGCCCTTTCACGTCCATAAAATATAAAATTCCATCAAATTCCTTGTCCCATCCATATTCAAGAATGTTTAGGGTAATATCAACTGCTTTTTTAATGAGAGCTTGGTCATTTCTGCGTTCTGCAATATCCATAATGAACCACATAGATTCCAGACCATGCCCCGGATTAACCAAACGACCTTCAAAGGAATCAGAAAACGTACCATCTGGCTTCACATTTTCTAAAATAATGCCCAGATCATCCTGATAAAAGACATCCATCACAGAATGTATACCGTCGTTTATGGTCTTTTCAATTAAGTCTTTATCCAAAAGATGTTCCAATTCGAGTACCAGATTACAAAGAATCATAGGTAATGAAAAACCCTGCAAAGGGCGGGTGCCAGGATAGGCTTTATTATATTTCCCTTTCGAATCATCCTTTTTGCGAAGGATATTATTAAAGGTATCAATGGCAAGCTTGCCATATTCTTCTGTACAGGTAGCTTTGTAAAGCTGTGCAAAGGCCATTGCGGCAAAGCAATCTGAAAAAATATTATAGGGCTGAATAATCGGCTGACCTTCACGAGTGAGTGAAAAATAAAAATTTCCATTTTCATCTTTTCCATGTTTCTTCATGAATTCGGCACCCTGAATAGCAAAATCAAGCCACTCTTTTTTCTGTTCCACTTGATTGTACAGCATACTGAAGCACCACACCTGTCTAAACTGTAACCAAGCAAATTTATCGGTATCAAACACATTGCCATCACGATCAATACAGGTAAAAAACCCTCCAAATTCATTATCTCCTGAGTTTTTTAACCAAAATGGAATAACATCTTTCAAAAGATTGTCTTGATACTTTTCTGCGTATTGTCTGTAATTCATGAGTTTAGCGGTAGGATCCTAGCAATCCTATAATTGATTTATATTCTTCCACTAAATAATAGAAAATTTACAAGAAAAGCCAATTATTTTGGCATAATTGAAAAGAAATAGGATTACATTATTGTTGCCTGATACAATAAAAATCAATCAAAAATCTGCAAATAGATCAGAGCTAATGCAGCGATAGTCATCAAAATAAGAGCGGCAAAACCCAAAAGATTCGAGAATTTATTATTCGTAAATTCGCCCATAACCTCCTTATTATTAGCTATATGTAGAATTATAGCAATTAAAACAGGGGCGGTTAATCCATAAAGAATAGCAGACCATAGCAGGGCTTTTATTGGAGAAATTCCAACATAATTAATTAACAAACCGAGCACCAAAGACATTCCAGCAACTACATAAAATGCTTTTGCTTGATGAAACTTTTTATCCAAGCCCCGCTTCCATCCAAAAGACTCTGTAATGATGTAAGATAAAGAACCACATAATACCGGGATGGCTAATAATCCGGTTCCAATTACCCCTATTGCAAAAAGCAAATAGGCGGCATCGCCTGCTAAAGGCCTCAAGGACATTGCTGCTTGTTCAACAGTTTCAATGTTATTTATACCGCCATTAAATAAAACTGTCCCAGAGGTAAGGATGACAAAGAACATCACAATATTCGAAAATAACATACCGAAATCAACATCCTGTTTAATATCATCTAATATTTTCTTGTCGATTATAATTTTCTTCCTTTTGTGAATATTGTCTTCTGC
>CAIJME010000491.1 GCA_903821625.1 uncultured Sphingobacteriales bacterium
CCGCAGACTCAAGAAGTTTTTATTGAAGAAGATGATGATTGGGATATCAATGAGTTACCTGAACAAGGATATGATGAAGATGATGAAGTCACAATAGATGAAATTGACATAACGCCGGTGCTGGAAGCTGAATTAGAAGACCAGCAACATAATGTTGATGAAGTATTAAATCCTGTTCAAAATTTATTACAAGTTGATACTTTGGCTGTGAATCGGAATCCTGAAATTATTGCTATTAGTGTTAATAATATTCCAATAGGCACTCCTGGAAATAATCCAAATACAACTAGATGTTTCAAGGCATTTTTAATATATTGTATTGACAATCATTCTCATTGTTTTGCCGGATCTGAATATCTACGTGGAATTTTTAAATTGGAACCAACTTATCCTTCATTTACACAAGCGACTATAGGATATGGTAGAGTAAATACCCATGGGGCTTATTCTTTTCATGACTATCAAGATTCTGCTCGAAAGAGAATGATAATTGAAAATGTAGCTAACGAATTGGGGTTGCATATTACGCTCCACTTTGCTTAATTTATAGAAGTATTGTACGATAGCTTCATTAACAGTCCTCTATGATAACAAAATAGACATTAGTCTAGTACTGAACCTGGTTAAATTAACTGGGGTAGGTGTTCTATCGGGTAGGGTAAGTTTTTTGCTTTATTCAGACTGCTGGTCATTACTTTCATTTTAGTACTTGTCAAAGAATACAATATTGATTTTCAGTATATTAGAAGTAATAAAAATCACTCGATTTTCTAATGAAGAGAATCAATTTTTTGTAAATGATCAGCTTTTTTTAAGTATGGCCTCGTAAAAAGTTAAATAAACTGATAGCCCTTTCATACAAAATCAAAATTAATTTTTATACTTACCTTATCTTCCTACCAGTTTTAAGTCGGTTCCAACAATCCATCCTAGAGGGTATAAAAGAGTTGATACGAGTGGCACAACGTAAAATAGCTTCTTGGCTTGCTTTCATAGATTAATAATTAGTGAATAGTGCTGATATAAAAATACCATTTCCAAATAAATTATTATTCTTTAATTTAAAGATGTTAAAAAATTTGGTAGCTGATAATGAGCTTTTTGTTAAAAATAATGGAGATATTGATAAATATCTTGCAACGTTTAAGCCGCTCTAAATTCATGTAATAAATTGTTCAATTCATCCTTCGATTTATTTTTTCCCTTTCTATCCCTTACAAACAAAATAAATAAGTCTAACTCCCGATGCGATGAAAATCGTTCTACACCAGGTAAAGGAAATTTCTCAATTTCAAAAGCATCCAATGCCTGGTCATAACTATCATGTTCCTCATAATAATTAATCAATTGACTATTTTCTGAATAGGTTACGTACATAAATTCTGCCAGATGATCATGGTATTTACTTTTTAATTCCTCTACACTTAACTCTTTATTAAGCAACACACTTGCTGCACGTTTTCTTGGAAAAATATGATCCTTAACTCTTCGCTTTCCATTCAAATAGCCCTTTAAGGCAGCCACACTTATAAATCCTGAAAAGTGTGAGTTTAAGCTCGGCAAATAAAATACGGCCGCACCGATTACCGTTAATAAATATGATTTTTGTAAAGGCTCTTCCGTTTCATGATACTTATCACGCACCTGATCTAATACTAATTTCAAAGCCTCAAACTTCATATTTCTAGCATATTCAACCGATGAGACGGTGTCAACCTGTTTCTCAGCAGCAACGTTTTGAACCTCAGGTTCATCTTGTTCATGTCCATCTATATCAGCATAAAGTGATATATCCAATTTGTCGGGAGAATTAGGCATATCCAAGTCCAAATCATCCTCTTCAATAATTTCCTGATCCATAATACGATCAATTAATTTCGCGAAATAGGAGGTACTTGATAAACTCTCTTCAAATAATTGATCTCTTTCAAATTGATTGGATAAAACGGTATCGTTTTTAGGATTTTTTACTTTCCATAATCCTTCAGGGAAAGCATCTTTCCTATAAATGATAGTCTTTGAAATTAAATCGATATCCTTCTGGATAGTAACAACTATTTCAAAAGCCGCTAAGCCAGTTGGTACCATATTAAAGGAAATAATTTTGGATTTATTCGCCTTCGCTGTACTGCGAGCAGCCCTACAATTATGGTCAATTTTCCATTCATTGTACTTAGTCCACAAAATTTCTTCAGCATCGCCCCTGTTGGCAACTAATAAGGATTTATAAATAGCCGCAATCCAATTTCTGTTAGACATTGGATGTCCGCTCGCGTTTAAATAAAGCTGCTCTGCAACTAAATAAAGATATTCTGTATTCATAATTGAAATTTTAAAGGTTAATATTTAAAGACTTTTCTCTGTTTTAAACCGCTCAAAATTAAAAAGAACAAATTAATCAGTTTGGAATTTACAAGCTTGTAAATTCAAAAATCCCATTTTGAAGAGCTTTATTTTTACAAAAAAAAAGAAGAATTAAAATGGAAAATTTACAGCGATCTACTACCCTTATTATTCATCCAGCAGGAGATGAAACGACCACATTTTTAAAAGAAATCTATTCCTCAATTCCAGACCAGAAATTAGTTGGTGGTGAACTAAATTCTGAGAAGTTGAAAAAGGAAATGGAAGCCCATTCCAGAATTATCATGCTTGGGCATGGAACCTCAATCGGGTTATTATCCAATTGTACTGAGTCAGGTATACCAGAACAAATAGTAAATATCTACCATGCCGAGGAGCTGAGTAAAAATACTGAAAATATTTATATCTGGTGTAATGCCGACCGCTTTGTTTTAGAACATGACCTACAAGGCCTTTATTGTGGGATGTTCGTATCGGAGATTATTGAAGCAGCATACTGTGGCCTAGGACTAGTTAGTCAAGAAATAGTAGATGAATCCAATACTCGTTTTTGTGAAATTATGGGCCAATTTATTCACCTAGATAAATTCAGTATTCTGAATGAGTTGAAAGTTAACTATGGTGAATTGGCTAAGACTAACCCAGTTGCTGCCTATAATCTAGATCGCTTGTACGCACGGTAAATTATTCAGTCTAGATCATCTATTAGGTATTAATCACTATTATAAAAATATCACATGACTAAAAATGATTTCATATTCTTAACCTGTTGGTCAATTTACATGGGAATTATTTTCATACTCTGGATTATTAAAAAAGATGATGATAAAAAAATTAGTGATGTTAAGATAAACACCAGTAATATAGGTCAATACGTATTAAACACGAGTAAAGCAGCCTATGTAAAAGCTGTTGTTTATTGGTGCGTTCAAAATTTTGGTATCCCCAGTGGAAATAAAAAAATACCAGGGGTGCTCATCAAGTATGTAAAGCACTCTAAATTACTGGGTTGTTATTGTTCTGCCAACAAAATAATACAGGTTTATTTACCTGGTCATGAAAATTTACTGCAGTTAACAAACACGATACTTCATGAATATGACCATTTCTTAACCATTCGAAATAATAAGGATCAGATGAACTATAATAAGCTGCTAGTTGAAATTGGCTACGATAAGCACCCTCTCGAGATATCTGCCAGAGTTTTTAGTAGCACATGGGCTTTAATTTGTCTAAAGGCAATGGCGGAAAAAGGTTTATTAGTAAAAAAATAAGGCGATGAGCAAAATCACATTAAGATACAAGCTTGCTATCTTAAAAAAAGAGAATTTAGAATTTAGATTTTTATAAAATGAAAACCATTTATTACCATTTGCTGATAGACGCCAGTAAGAGCATGTCCAGATATTGGGATCCCTTAGTCAAACATTTAAGCGCCCATTATAAAACTACAAGAAAATTCGAAGCGCTCTACCTCATCGAGTTGAAAACAGGAATTGGTGTATTCAATTTAGATACTATTTTTCTAGAAATGATTTTGAAATCACCAGCTATATTGAAAACAATAAAACCTGATGGCCGAACTGCGCTATACGATGCCATTATAACAAATATTGACTTTGTTGAAAATGAATTGCTAAAAACAGAAACAGCAAATGAAAGGACCGTCATTTTTGTCATTTTAACTGATGGACATGAAAATGCTTCAAAATTAGTTGATGCTCAACAGGTAAGAGAAAAAATTATGAAGTTACAGCAACAAGGGAATTGGAAATTTATATTTTTTGGTGCCGATTTAGACGTAAACGAAATCAATAAAATATTGAAAATACCACAGTTCAACTATCATAATTTTGACAAATCAGAACTGAAATTGGCATTTGAAGAGCTCAATGATATTATACAAAAAACTTTAAACAAATCAACCTAGGCATACTAATTTTAGTTCTTATTTTTTGCTATTTTTATATTTATCAGCCCAAAAAACAATTCTTTGATAAATATTAAAATTAAAAAATATGCC
>CAIJME010000492.1 GCA_903821625.1 uncultured Sphingobacteriales bacterium
GTTTACGGCAACCAGATATTCAATCAGGCTGAATATTCTTATGGAAGACTTCATACCTGGTTCAACTCTTCAACTTTAGCAAGAAACAGATGGAGAAAACCTGGCGATATTGCAACCTTACACCGTGCCGCATGGGGAGATCCAACAAGAAATGGATCGGTTTCTAACCGTGTATTGCAGGATGGCTCATTCTTAAGAGTGAAAAATATTGCACTTGGATATAACATAAAGACTGCTGGCATGAAGAAAGCCGGAATTCAGAATTTAAGAGTTTATGCTGCAGGTCAGAATATTTTCACCTTTACCGATTATCGCGGATATGATCCAGAGGTAAATGCAAATGGAAATGATACAACTTTGGGTTTTGACATGAGTTCATACCCACAGGCTAGATCATTCTCATTAGGTTTAAACGCTACATTTTAATATAAATTAATGAAAAAATCATGATTTTGCTAAAACCCACAGGGCAATAATTATCAAATCATGATCGCTTCATCACCATTAAAAAATATAAAGATGAAAAAGATATTTTTAATATTCTTCCTATACCTGACGGTATCCTCTTGTGATGTCATCGATCAGGAACCTATAGATTCTGTTTCAACACAGTCGCTCTTCAAGCTTCCTTCGGATGCAGATGCTGCGATAATTGGAACCTATCGTTACCTGGCCAATCTAGGTCCTAATTACATCTATTTTGCAGAATTACCCACTAAAAATAGTAAGGGCAATGCACTTAACCGACAGTTTGAGCAATTAAACAATCTGATCATTGTTGCAGATAACTCCCAATTCACATGTTTATGGGATCAGCAATTTGTATTGATCAATTCAGCTAACGTAGTTATTGCCAAAGTTCCTGGGATTCCTGGAATGGCCGATGCAGCAAAAAATTCAGTTATTGCTGAAGCACGCTTTCTTAGAGCTTTCACCTACTTTAATTTGGTTAGATATTTCGGAGCTGTTCCTTTGATTACTACACCAACTGAAAGCCCAGATGTAAAGTTACTACAAGTATCACGTACTCCCGTTGCCGAAGTATATACTCAAATCCTTGCAGATCTTGATTTTGCAAAATTGAATTTACCTGAAACTCATGCAGGATTAGGTAAAACGGGACGTGCAACTAAAGCTGCTGCCTATGCCTTAGGGGCAAGAATTCATTTGACCAGAAAAAACTATGCTCTGGCCATTGCCGATGCCAATCAGGTAATTAGCAGAAGAGGTGAAGCTCTAACTGTAGCCTATGCTAACTTATTTCTGACAAAAAATTCAGCAGAGGCTATTCTTGAAGTTAACTACGATACTCAATTGCAAAATTCACTTGCAACCACATTCCTTCCTGGATCTCTTGGTGGCACCAGGACAATTGAAGTTAACAATGACATCTTCAATGCGTACGAAACTGGTGACCTTAGAAAGGATGCAACCTATGGCTTTGCGAATGCTGCAAACTATATGAAAAAGTATTCAAGAGGTGGAACAAAGGATGATAACATCATCGTTTTACGTCTTGCAGAAGTACTTTTATCCAAGGCCGAAGCTTTAGCAGAAACTAGTTATCCAAGTGCTGATGCCCTTAAATTACTTAATGAAGTTCGCAAAAGAGCAGGCTTAGCAGCTATAAACCCTACAACTATCGCAGATTTCAGAACAGCATTGTATAAGGAAAGAAGACTTGAGCTTTGTTTTGAAGGCCATGAATGGTTTGATATTGTGAGAACCGGACGCCTTCAGGCAGTACTAGGCATCACCGATAATAACAAGGCAATCTGGCCTGTACCATCTGTAGAAATTGCCCGTAATCCTAAATTGCAACCACAGAATCCTGGTTATTAATTAAGATTGAACTATAGAAAGCCCGGTATTTGAAATAAATACCGGGCTTTCTTTTTACATGTAAATTGAAAATTGGATTTTCAATTTCGTGAAATAAAAATTAAAGAAAAGGTCGTTTAGCATGTTATCCAGATCCCTGATATTTTAATCGTTAATAAACAAGCCTGCAAAAAATGGACATAAGAAAAAAAAATAAATAAGGTTTATAGCAGTAAAAAAACACTTAGCTATATTTCAGGTTTTATGGTTTAACAGGCTCATGCATAAAGGTAATGTTCTAAAAAATACGTTGAAGGCAAGATAACATAAGATCAATGAGTTTCTTGCAAATACAATCAAAATGGCGACAATTATTAGTACCCTAATTTACAAATGAAAGGGCAATTATCATACACTGGTTACTATTAATGGGCAGTAGTTAGGAAATCAACAAAAGTATAAGGCAATTTTATCCTCAAAGTCTAAAAATAATTTCTGCCCTATTTGATAATGAATTTCCAATTAACTCAGCTTTATGCTAAATTCATCATTCAATTAAACAACACGCATGAATATCCTTAAAATGAAATCCTTTTACCTAGCCGCATTTCTATTATTTAGTCAGTGCAGTCTTGCACAGAATGACAAGGGAAAAATAGATTTTGAAACTTATAATCCACCTTCATCACTTGTGGTTCCGGAGCATGTAAAAGGCAGAGCTAAATTCCCTTTTATTGATGTTCATAACCATCAAAATAACATGCCTTCGCAAAATCTTGGCAATTTATTGTCAGAAATGGATAAGTTAAACATGAAAGTCATGGTTAATCTGAGTGGCCGCAGCGGCGACTACCTGGCTTCTGCAGTAAAGAATGTACGGCAAACCGATTCAAAGCGCCTGATCGTATTTGCCAATATCTCATTTTCAGGGATTGGTGAAACATCCTGGACAGAAACTGCAGTCAAACAACTTGAAGAAGATGTGAAAGCGGGTGCACAGGGACTCAAAATATTCAAAAGTCTAGGACTTTCTGTTAAAGACACTAAAGGCAACCAAGTAGCTGTTGATGATCCAAGGATAGAGGCCATCTGGGAAAAATGTGGGCAGCTGGGGATACCTGTGCTGATCCATTCTGCAGATCCCAAACAATTTTGGGATGAGCCCAATGCTCAAAATGAACGCTGGCTTGAACTTTTAACCCAACCGGGTAGAAACAGAAGTGCCTCAGATGGGTATTCCTGGGAAGATTTGATCAAACAACAGCATAATCTAATCAAGAAACATCCACGTACTAATTTTATCATTGCTCATTTTGGATGGTTCGCAAATAATTTGAAATATCTGGGTTCACTTCTCGATACCTATCCCAACATGAATATTGAATTTGGAGCTGTTATTGCAGAATTAGGTCGTCAGCCACGCATGGCCAAGAAATTTTTCAACCAATATCAGGATCGAATTCTTTTTGGGAAAGATAGCTGGGTACCTTCAGAATATAGTACTTACTTCAGAGTTCTTGAAACCGAAGACGAATACTTTCCATACCATAAAAAATACCATGCCTACTGGAAAATGTATGGCATCGGACTAAGCGATGAGGTATTAAAAAAGGTGTATTATAAAAATGCGATCCGACTGATCCCAGGAATTGACCGAACCCAATTTCCGGATTAATAAAATGAGGTAGAGAAAATATTCAGTTCAGTCTTAAATTATCCTAATTCAATAAGCATTGATGCTCCTGAATTTTCTAATTTTCAGGATCCAATTCATGATGGCTTCGAAGCATCCCAATGAATTTAGGTTCCAGTTTTATACCCTTATTTAAGCAATACAGAAGTATATCATTCCCCAAACGCGTGTTTGAATGATTAAAGCGAACTTGCTTATTCAGTTTCAGAAAACCAATCTTATCCAGCTGCTCAAACGAAGTCTGATCCTTAACTTTTGGAAGATAAACGATACAATCTGTAAAACTAACACCCAATTCAGAATCTAGGTTATAGGATATTTTTGACTGATCATCCATTGAGGGTTCAAATTCGCAGTCGCTAAATGAAAGGCGGCCGCTAAACTCTAGATTATCTTTTTCAATGGTTTGAATGGTACAGTTCTCAAATTTTAGATTTCCTGAGCCCTTACCCAGATAAGCCCGCAAATTATGACAATCCTGAATTCGAATATCGGGATAAAGTGCATCTGTACGTTTACCCTCTTGGATATCATTTAAATATAAATGATTCCTGTCGGAGAGCTTTTTTCCGGTGTTTTCATTTAAATTTTCGAGGTCAATATTGCAGAATAACATCCTTGAATTAGACACCAGACGGACACCATCATAGGAACCTTCTTTTGACATGTGAAATTTAGAGCAGTCATAGATTTGCAGCAAGCGGACTCCCTGTTTACGGCCGCGCACACTGATATTGCTAAATTCGAGCTTATCCGGAAAGAACAAAGCTACTTTATCGGCATTATTAGTCCATTCTGAGGTTTTCATTAGCCAACATGTTGCTTTATTGGAAGGGTCGCCAGTAAAATCAATCACCATATCCTGAACGCTTAAGGTACGACCATAACCGATTGGGTACTTGAAATCAAAATCAGCCACAGTAAACTGAAGGATAGACACTTGGGTAGCGTTGGTGCGAGGTATTAAGCGACAATTACGGATGCGGATATCTCCATCCCATTTAGCGCCATAATCGGCTCGAAAGGAAATAAACGCATTGGTATTGACATTGGTATTTTCAACAAAAAGATCGCCTCCGCCAGTCAGGGTAAGCCCTCTCTGACCAACCTTACTGTCTTTAATGTATAAGTTCCAGCAATGGAAATGTACGTCAACACGATTCAAGACACAACTTTCTATGCGGAAATTCTTGGTTAGATTAGTCCCAAAAACACCCCAATGAACCGGACTGCCTTCAGCAGTAATATTCCGAAAGGTTACGTTCATCCAGCGATTTCCAGAAATCCCATACGTGCCCTGCGGAACCATCGGTACACCCACTCTATCTTTTTCCCATGGTAAAAGCCTGATATTCTCAACAGTTACATCGAATACATATCTCAAAGAATAAAAACCACTTCTCTGGATTTTAGCCACATCTTGATTTCCAGGCTCAAGTCCAACCCACTGATTTGAAAGCAAGGTGCGGCTACGCTCCACACGAATGCCATTCTCAAAATAAGCACCCTCATTATCTCCTGATAAATAGAAAGTTCCGCCAGTAATAGTTAAATAACTATCGCTTGCAGGGTAGGCAATCAAGCTAGTATAATCTTTAAATGACCAGGCAATATCTCCAACAATTCTGCCATGTTCTTCCACGTAAAATAACTCTTCGCGAGCCCAGCCCTTACTTACTCCAGTACTTTGATTGCGTAGTCCGATCATGTCATTTGCATCAGCAATGATGATCATACAATTTTTATACGCGGCTAGTTCTGGTATCACCTGTACACCCGGTTTCAACTGATTAAGCAATGACTTTTTGCTCTCTTCACTAATTTTTATGTTAACAGGGGGCTGATCCGCAAGAATTTTAAACCGTGGCTCTTTACTGTTAAACTTTTCATTAAAATGGAAAATACTTTGGCCCCAGTCTGTATTGGTCTGTATTTCAATGGCATTTGATTCACTAAACCAGTATTCACCATTGGGGTTGATCACCGGAAGAAGTTGTGAATTGGCATAATTATGTGCGGCTTTGATCTGTATCCCATCATCATTGATCTTATCACCAACAGCACCAAATAATTTATAATTCACGGCGCTAATATTGATCAGTTCAGCGACCAAATTCTTTTTCAAAGGAACGATGCTTCCATTATCCACAGCCTGATTCGGCTGAGCTTCCTTAATCAGGTAAGTTCCATGTCCGCTATCGCCAACCTGATAATATCCGGCAGTTTGTACAAAGTTTCCTGATTTAAGGGATGTACTTTCTTTTAATGCCGCAATAGTTGAAAAAACAAGTAATACCTCACCTTCTTTCAACACCGGAGTAAGACTATTGACCGAAGCATTTGCAGTGGAGGCAAGCATACCCAAGCCTGTCAAGCCAAAGGTACTGAGTACCTTGCGCCTGCTTAATTTATTTGCCATAAAAAATTATTAAACTTGTTCATTTAGTCTGAAAGATCATTTTTATAGGTTTCAGGCACAAAAAAGATATTGACAATTATTCCAATAACGATCAATGCAAGCGGATAAACCAGGCCGATGAACGGGGATAAAGCAAACCCGATCACTACCGATGATTTGATCAGTTCTGTAATAACCGGAGTTGAACCTCCAATTGCTCCATTGCCTACGTTATACACAAATCCCATACTGGTATAGCGAATACGGGTAGGGAACATTTCCATCAGGAAGGCACCCATCGGGCCATATACCATAGTCCCTGAAAGTGTAAGCATAAATACCAAACCGATGAATATGATGGTGGTTTGCGTATCGATATACTGAATGGTATCTAGGCGTTGTGGGTTTCCAAGTTCCAAAAACAGATAAAACATAATTGGAATCACAATCAAACCCAGTATCATGCCAGGTAGAATAACCTTTTTCCTGCCAATTTTATCACTCAGCGCTCCAAAGATCTGGAAAAAAGGACCAGCCAAAAGAATACCGCTAGCCATAATTAATAGTGCAGTGGTATCAGGCAATTTCACCGTTCGCTGAAGAAAAAACAAGGTTATAAACTGATTGGTTTGCATAATGGCGCTTTGCGCAGCATTGCCCCCAAAAATTGCACCCAAAATCAGACCGATATTCTTTTTGGTTTTAAAGGTTTCCTTAACCGGCGACTTACTGGTTTTGCCTTCACTTTTCAGTTGGGCAAAAACCGGGCTTTCATGAAGTCTACGGCGTATAAAATAGCTGGCAATAACAAGAATAGCACTAAAAAGGAATGGAATTCTCCATCCAAAAGAGTTAAAAGATTCTGCAGACATGATACTTTTCGTAGAAAAAACAACTACAAGACCCAAAATCATAGCAATAGAGGAGGTTGTTTGTATAAATCCGGTATAAAAACCTCTTTTATTTTGAGGAGCATGTTCTGCGACATAGATCACAGCACCTGAATATTCTCCACTGATAGCCAATCCTTGCATGAGCCTGAGTATTAAAAATAGAATTGGAGAAATCCATCCTGCCTGCGCGAATGTTGGGATACAACCAATTAAAAAGGTGGCTCCGCCCATCAAGAGTAAGGAGACCAGAAAAGTATACTTTCGTCCAATTTTATCTCCGAAATTTCCAAACAATAGCGATCCAAAGGGCCTAATTAGATATGTAGTTGCTACAATACCCAGTGTTTCTATAAAATTATTGCCACCTGCAGGAAACAACTGCATGGATAAAATATTAGCCATAATTACAGCCAATAAAAGATCATACCATTCAATCAGCGTCCCAACCGAGGACGCTATAATTACTAATCGAAGATTATTCTTTTTTTCAGGGCTAATAACAGCGTCATTCGCTAAATCAGGAGGGGTAGAAACAGAGGCCATGTATGCGCTTTAAATAGTTAATATGAATTTGACTTCAAATTAGAAATTTTTTGGATAGAATACAGAATCCGTGAGTAAATAATCTGCTACCCGCTAGCGCACGCGTGTCGCGTGTGCTCTCATAAATCCAAATCTATTGCTGGCGCACGCGTGTCGCGTGTGCTCTCATAAATCCAAATCTATTAAACCCTTTCCACCCGAATAATCTATTGCACTCGAATACTTCCAATGCCATGGCTCCAATACAAGTCCGGCCACCACTGGATTATTATGTGTATAATCCACCTTTTGTTCAAGTACATCTTGACTCCACAATTCTATTGGCCTGTTATCATGCTGCCAAAATTGATTTGTTGTCACATTGCTTCTTTTTTTTCCTTCTTTTCTAAACATATCAAGCATCCATTCTCTACGTGACTCCTGCGAATTTTCATATATTGACTTCACTAAATTTTTAGATGTATATTCCTTAAATCTGCCTAATAGCGTTGCTGGATCATTGTTTTTCGCTCTGATGATTAAATGAAGATGACTGGTCATGACACACCAACAATATAACTCTAAGCCCAGTTTTTGCTTGCAGTAAATAAGACTCTCAACAATTAGGTCGCAGTAAACAGGCCTAATAAATACATCGACCCAATTAACAGTTGCAAAACTCACAAAATATAAACCTTCATTATTCAGAAATTTGTACTTTCTACTCATAAGAAATGAAGTTAATTCAATCTCGATTGAAGAGTTATTGTAAGTAGAAAACGGACGGTATAAATTAGGGAACGGTATTAATAATTATTGAAGCACACGCGACACGCGTGCGCTAGCATATTTCTATATTAATACATCAAACAACCCTTCCCTGCTCCAATTTCAACGAATGTGTGATACTCGATGGCATTTCTTCCTGATAATGACTGACATAAATAAGGGTTAAGTCACTCATTTTGCAGATCGTATCAATCAGGTTTTTAAATTGTTCTTGACGCTCAACATCAAGACCAAGGCAGGGTTCATCTAATATTAAAAGAGATGGATTCTTAACCATGGCTCTGGCCAGCATACAGATACGCTGAATACTAACCGGGACATTCCTAATCAAGGTCCCCGAAAATTCACTGATATGCAGCAATTTCATCCAGCGTAATGAGGTTTCAGCCCTTGATTTGCCTGATACCCGGAACAAGCCCAATGTATCATCAAACCCAGATTCTATAACCTGCAAACAAGTACTCCCCATCGGGAAATACTGAAAAAATTCAGGAGAGACATAGCCAATTTTCTTTTTTATCTCCCAAATACTCTCTCCGCTACCTTTTTGCTGGTCAAAGAGGATAATCTTATTGGCAAAAGCTTGTGGGTTATCCCCGTTTATCAGACTTAGTAAAGTAGATTTACCAGCTCCGTTATGCCCTGTTAATGCCCATCTCTCGCCTTGCCTCACCTGCCAATTCAGCCCATCAAGAATCTGCTTATCCCCGTATTTGATCGAAACATTTTCCATTCCAATAATGGCATCATAAACAACAGAAGGAGTAGCTGAAAGCAGTTGCTTCAATTCTTCCTGATCCAATTGTTGTTGGTCAATTGTATGAAAGCTAATCGGTTTAAACTCTTTTTTAGTGCATTGGGCAATCATTTTGCCATTTTCTAATACCGCCACATGGGTAATCGAATCTGGAATTTCTGTTGATGGAGTGGCCATAATGATACTGATCCCTGATTCAGATATTTCACGAATTAGTTCATTAAAATCTTGACGTGCAGATACATCAAGTCCATTCAGGGGGTTATCCAGCAAGAGTAATAATGGATTTTTGATCAATGCTGCGGCAAGCATTAACCTTTTGGTTTCACCATTGGATAATTTGATAAGCTCTTTATCAAGTAAATGCGATAATCTCAAACGTTCTGTAGACTTTTGAATGGTCCATAAGCCCGAAGGATTTACTACCCTAATACCTGAAAGATAGGTTGATACTGTATCCGCATCTTCAGAATCGCATGAATTAAACCGCTGCTGATAATAGAAGTCGCTGGTATTGGAAAGATTACGAAATTCATGCCTTGCAGACACCTGAGTAATCAGTTTATACCTGTTAAACAAGGGATCATCCTGATGATGCTCCTGAATATGTTGATCAAAATAAGGATAGTATGCCTCACCTCTAGCCATGGACGCTTTACCCATGATAAAATCAAGAAAAGTACTTTTTCCGGAACCGCTTTTTCCAATCAAAGCCCAGTGCTGACCTTTTTCAAGACTGAAATTCAAACCCTCAAAAACAAGTGTATTGAAATGTCGGATACTTACATCTTTGAAGGAAATGAGCGGATTATTCAATTTGGTTTTCTTTAAGCACACGCGTACCGCGTGTACGCTAGCAAGGTATTATTTAATTAATAAAGCACACGCGACACGCGTGCGCTAGCGCGTATCTTATCTAACCTGACCTTGACCACGAATGATCCATTTTTCAGTCACCAGTTTTTCAAGTGCAAAAGGACCACGGGCATGTAATTTTTGGGTAGAAATTCCAATCTCAGCTCCAAGTCCGAATACTCCACCATCGGTAAATCGTGTCGAAGCATTTGTAAAAACTGCCGCGGCATCTACCTCATTCAGGAAGCGCTCACAGTACTTTATGTTTTTCGAAACGATTGCTTCCGAATGTTTGGAAGAGAATTTACGGATATGTTTAGTTGCCTCATCAAATCCAGCAACCGTTTTTACAGAACATTTAAAATCAAGAAATTCGCGACCAAAGTCTGCCTCAACCGCTTCTTTGAGAAATGGATAATTTAGCTGCTTTAAAATAGTGTATGACTCCGGATCAGCAAAGATCTCTACCTCATAGGCCTGCAGTTTGGGAGCCAAAAGACTCAGCAAGGGCGCTAAAATTTCTCTATCTGCTATAACCGTATCCAATGAATTACAAACTGATGGGCGGGATACCTTGGCATTGGTTACGATGGTAGCTGCACTTGCAAGATCTGCAGAAGCTTCCACATAGGTATGGCAAACGCCTGCCCCAGTTTCAATTACTGGTACTGAAGCATGCTCGCGTACATAATCAATCAATTGCTGTGAGCCACGAGGAATTAAAATATCGACATATTTAGTGGCCGTGAGCAATTCGGGCATGAATTTTCTGTCGGTAGGAAGCAACTGAACGATACTCAAATCTAGATTAAAACTTGCCAGAACCTCTTGAATCAATGCAACCAGAAATGTATTGGTATAAAAAGCATCTGTGCCCCCTCGCAACAAACAAACATTGCCCGATTGAATGCATAAAGCGGCAACATCAATAGTCACATTAGGCCTTGATTCATAAATTACGCCAACTACGCCCAGCGGGACGGTTATTTTCTGAACAAGAAGTCCATTGTCTAGCATCCGCTCAGAAATCAAACGATTACTCGGATCCGGCAGCGCAGCGATATCTTCCACACTCTTTGCAAGATCTTCAATCCTGCCCAGAGATAGTAATAAGCGGTCTTTCTTAGGATCAGTATCCGGCATCCGATCGAGATCCAGTTTATTTTCAGCAATAATAGTGGCCGTGTTTTCCCTAATTTTTGCTGCCAAACATCTCAGTATATCTGCTTTTTCATCATCACTTAAAACTTTCACCGCGATGGTTGCCTGCGAGGCCTGCTCAAGGAGAGATTGTATCGATTCCATGGTCAAAATTTACAGTAAAACAATATTATCAGCATGCGCCACTTCCAAGTTTTTTACCTTGGTATTCTTGGTTAGAGTTGTCGAATCAATCTTCGAGATTGCAACCGCTACCGCATTATTATCTTCATCAAGAATCTCAATGATCTCTCCATTCTCAAAACCGGTCAGTACTTTCTTAATTCCGACAGCAAGCAGACTGTGCCTATCTTTCAAAGCTTTACAAGCCCCAGCATCGATTTGAATCCGGCCACGGACTAGACTTCCACTGGCCAACCACTTTTTACGTGCAGAAAGATCACTCTTCTGGGGCAGACATAAAGTACCTGTTGAACCTTCTAGTGCTTTTAGGATTCCATTATCAGTTCGGATACCGAATATGACCACCCGGATTCCCATTTGATTGGCTAAGCGGGCAAAATTCAATTTCGAGGTCATGCCCCCTAAACCAGAAGCAGATTTTTCCTTATTTGCTAATAAGAGAATTTTTTTATCGCTGGTATCGAGCTCCGTAATCACATTACCCTGCCCATCCAAAACACCAGGAACCGAAGTGCTAAACAATACCTGCGAAGCACCAAAACCAACAGCGATCAATGTGGCTAACTCATCATTATCAGAAAATTTCAATTCCAGGTTGCTCACCACATCATTCTCATTGGCGATTGGGATAATATTACTTGCCCAAAGTTCCTCATAGGTTCTCTTGAGCTGCAGAAACTGATCACGGTTTGAAAAATGATGGCGTTCACACAGACTTTGCGCAATTGCTATGCCATGCGATGAAAAATATTTGGCATATATATTTAATAAAAGTGGATTTCCAACAGATGCTGCTGCTTTCTTCTCATTCAGCGTACCACCGTAATTCTTTAGAAACTTCTTTCCGGCGGCTACTGCTCCCGATGAAACGATCACCAGATTATATTCCTTATGAATGGATGCCACCTGCCTGGCTATTTCTTCAATCACTAA
>CAIJME010000493.1 GCA_903821625.1 uncultured Sphingobacteriales bacterium
ATTGTTATTTTTTTCATGATTTAGAATTTAGTTATTTTTTAAAAATTAAATAAAATATTGATTTGATTAATAATTTAACGTGAACTCGACATAATATTTAAAAACCACATAGAAACATAGCATTTTATAGCCATAAACCTTCATTTTAGATACAGATAGCCTTGAAGCTTCGCTTCAACCTATGTTATTTACAATCTATGTGGCCTTTAAAGCATAGTATAAGTCAATCTATGTGGTTAGATATTGATATTTAAATAGTTTAATATCGAACTCACGCTTACTTATACTCTTTTTTCTTTTGTTACTGCTTCAGCAAGCCCCCGCATGTACCCGATCGCAAAAAGGTTTCCCAGAGTCATATATCCTGGTCTGGTATTCTCTTCACCAGCCATAGTTGGAACATGATCTGGACGAATCGGACCTTTAAAACCAATATCATAATAAGCCTTCATTGCAGCATACATATCAATTTGGCCTTCATCATGGAAAGTTTCAGTAAATTTAGTACTAGGTAATACTCCACTGAGGTCTTGAACATTCCTGAAATGAACAAAATGAATTTTGCCTGCTTTTCCCCATCTTCTTACCAATTTAGGGATATCGGCACCCATCAAGGAAAAATTACCCTGACACATTGTTACTCCATTGAAATCACTCGGCATAATTTTTAACATTCTGTCAAAATTTTCAACCGTGTTCATAATTCTGGGAATTCCCTGAATACTATTGACCTGAGGGTCATCCGGGTGTAATGCCAGTTTCATTTCAATTTTTTCTGCCTCAGGCACAACTGCCTTAAGGAAATATTCCAGGTTCTTCCACATACTTTCTGGAGAAATTACGCCGTATTTTGTAAGTGGTCGGTTTTTTATCTCTTCATAATCAAAAGCAGTAACTAGTGCACCACCCCGACTTGGGCGGTCCATTTGTGTGCGTGCCCAGCTAATAACTGGCATCCAATTATAACAAATGACATCAACACCTGAGCGCTTGAGATTTTTCATAAAGGTTATGAAATTCGCTATTTCTTCATCTCTACCTTCAAGACCCAATTTTGTCTTTTCACCTAGTGAAGGAGGACCTTCTACTGTATTGTAATTCAGCCCGACCTTTTTCCAGGATTCCCTTACCTCCATGATCGCATTATAATCCCATGGATTTGCATTTGCAGACTTTGTTAATCGCATATCGATACCTGCAATTGCACCAAACGCTCCCATCTGTTTTGCAAGTTCAATCAGTTGCTTATTTGCCTCCATTCCTGAGAAATAAGCATTACTCATTTGCATACCAGCATCTTTTGCAACTGAAATCATTTCTGAGTTAACCAGTGCAATTTGATTGAGGGGCTTTGAGATAGTTGCATTTATTCCACCTACAGAAAAAGCAGCTGCAAGTGAAGCACTTTTTAAAAGAAAATCTCTGCGATTATCAGACATGTTTAAATCTTAGTTGATTGATTTTGTCGATAGTAAATATAACCGAAAGCTCAAATTGAATCATTGAACTTTCGGTTATGCTTTGCTTAACTGTATGTTCTGTCATGTGAACGTTTATCATCCCATTCTGTAGTTGGGGCAAAATAGCTCTTATCAGTAGGTTTTAAGTGTTGCTTTAAGACATCTTCATTCAGCTCGATACCCAATCCTGGAGCAGTAAGAGGAACCTGAGCATATCCTTTGTCGATAAGTTTCCTACCATCAGTGGTTTTCACCAGATCTTCCCACCAAGGAACGTCTACTGAATGATGCTCTAATGAAAGGAAATTTTGAGTCGCAGCTGCACAATGAACATTTGCCATAAATGAAACAGGTGTCCCTGCCTGGTGCATCGCCATAGCGATTCCAAATTCCTCAGCATAATCACCTATCCTCTTAGTTTCAAGCAAACCTCCAGAAGAAGCGAGATCAGGGTGAACAATATCTACAGCTCTTTCATGTATAAGTGGCTTAAAGTTTTCCAGTAAATAAATATCTTCTCCTGTAAGAGTTGGAGTTTCAAGAGCAGCAGAAATTGTTTTCCATTGCTCAGTATATTGCCATGGAACCATATCTTCTAACCATGCCAGTCTATATTTTTCTAATGCCTTACCCAATCGGATCCCATTATTTAAATCAAAGTGGCCGTAATGATCGGTGGAGATAGGAATTTCATAACCCACTACATTTCGTATATTTTCTACAATTTGAGTTAATTCTTCTAAACCTTTATCGGTTATCTGAATTTGGGTAAACGGATGCATCGTATTGTTGTAAGACATGTAATTACTCTGATTACCACCTAAATTATCCCAAAACTGAGAATTAACCAGGGTACCAGGTTTGCCCTTTAATTTTCTAATGGATACATCCATCTTTAACCAAGTATACCCTTGCTCATTAATTCGATATTTTATCAACCGTTCTTGTTCTGCAGGTGAATTAGACTCAGGGGTATCTGCATACAAACGTATCTTATCACGATATCTGCCACCTAATAATTGCCAGGCAGGAACGCCGTATGCCTTTCCACAAAGATCCCATAGCGCCATTTCTACCGCACAAACACCTCCAGCCTGACGAGCTGGACCTCCGAACTGCTTGATGCTCTTAAAAATCATTTCCACATTACAAGGATTCATTCCGAGAATACGGCTTTTTAACATCAGCGCATAACGAACGTCAGCAGCATCTCTTACTTCACCTAAACCATGAATTCCCTGATTAGTATAGATCTTGATGATGGCTGTTCCTCCCATTACATCAGTAAGGCAGTAACGCATATCCGTAATCTTTAGATCAGATGGATTTGAAGATCGTTTTACATTTGAAGTGGTCTCTGCTAAGGTATCAGTAATTGATAATCCCATCATACCAGCTAATGATATACCCCCAATGGCGGTTTTCTTTAAAAAATCGCGTCGGTTGTCTTTGGTTTTCGGATCATTAATCTCTGCCTTTATAGCCTCTGCTTCGGCTAACTCGTTCGCTCTGTTGCTTTCTGTAATTTGTTTTATTATACTTTTCATTTATAAATACTTTTTAAATAAATAATTCTATTGATTGACATAAAGAGCAAAACCAATTTGCATACTTTACGCGTAAAAATGTTTGATTATCAGTCAAAAAAATAGGATTCTAATTACCAATCTACAACCGAGCCGTCGAGTGAGTTATACGTTTCAGGGTTTTTCCAATCATGGCCTATTTTATCAGCCATTAATGCTTCATCTAGTTCAACACCCAAACCTGGTCCTTTAGGAATAAGAACAGTCCCGTCTTTCTGTAATTTAAATGGATTTTTTAAATATCCTTCGCCTAATGTAACTTGTTCCTGTACTAAAAAATTAGGTATGCTGGCGGCTAATTGTAAGCCCACAGCTAAGGATATAGGCCCCATTGGATTATGTGGCGCAATTGGTACATAATAAGCTTCGGCCATACCCGCTATATTTCGGCCCTCAGTAATACCACCTGCATGACAAAGATCTGGTTGAATAATACTAGCCGCACCTTTTTCAAGTATTTCGCGGAAACCCCATTTTGTAAAAATCCGTTCTCCGGTTGCAATTGGAATATGAGTTCCCTTCGCAATGTCAACCATAACATCAACATTTTGACATTGGCAAGGCTCTTCAACAAACATAGGCTGGTAAACTTCTAATTCTTTAATTAAAATTTTTGCCGTTTGTGGAGAAATGGCACCATGAAAATCAATTCCTATATCCATATCATCGCCACCAGCATCTCTTAATGAAGCAAAATTATCAATGGCGTATTTAATGAATCTTGGGTTTTCGACAATATTTGCATGAGTTAATTTTGCAACCCCTGTTTTAATTACAGTAAAGCCAGCGGCCTTTTGCTGTTTCATTTGCTCTGGAGTACTTGCACGGCCATAAACCCTTACGCGATCACGAGTAGGACCACCCAATAATTCATAAACCGGGACATTTAAAAGTTTCCCCTTAATATCCCACAAAGCCTGATCAATTCCACTTAAAGCACTGGTAAGAATAGGACCTCCACGATAGAAAGCATGCCTATAGATAGCTTGCCAATGATGTACTACATTTCTAGGATCTTTACCAATTAAATAGGGTTCAATCTCTTTAATAGCCGTCTGAATTGTCAAGGCCCGACCCTCTAATAAAGGTTCACCCAAGCCAAAAATTCCTACATTCGTATGGATTTTTAGAAAAATCCATCGGGGCTTTACCAGAAACGTCTCGAGTTTGGTAATCTTTACTTCTCCATTACCTTTAATCTGCTCCTTTGTAGATGCAGCTAATTTATGACCCACTCCCGTTGCATAGGATGAATCAGGTAAGGCCATAATACCCATCCCTGCAACTCCTAAAACAGACTGAATGGCAGTACGACGAGATATTTCAAATTTCTTTGTGTTCGATTTCATCAGATAAAAATTTTAAACTTTTATTATACATTATTTTGCGTATTCGGGTCATATTGAAATTCAATACTTTAAGTTTTTACTCATTGTATCAGCACTAATCAAAGCTACTCAGTAACACTTTTTAGGGTCAATTTCATAATCATTAATATGGAAGGCTATTCCGGGTAAATGACTTAGAGTACAAAATCCCCTGAAAAAGATTCATTGAGATTAAAGACCATTCTTCAATTTTATTGGATAATTTATTAAAATACTTGACCGGAAAGCGGGCAAACACTTTCCGGTTTTGTATACTTAAAAATCGTTCTATCGATGATTATTCTTCAGATTAATTCTTCAGAAAATAAACTATGGTCTTATAATTGTTCCGTCTGTTTTTCTAACCTGCCAGTTTGATTTCGTGGAAATAGGATATTTAGCGGCTTCTTTTTCATTCACCTCAACACCTAAACCAGGTACTTCATTCACATACATATAACCATCTTTCATTGTTGGAGAACCTGGGAATATAGCCCTTGATTTATCCGAAATATTTGCTGCTTCCTGAATTCCGAAGTTCCAAACAGCAAGATCAATATGAGCATGTGCCGCGTGACCAACCGGAGAAACATCACCCGGACCATGCCAAGCGGTTCTAATATTAAACCATTCACCTAATCTGGCAACTTTCATAGCCGGAGTAATACCACCTATCTGAGAAACATGGATTCTGATGTAGTCAAACCATTGATTAACCATAGGCATTTTAAATTCATTAATATTATTAAACAGCTCTCCCATGGCAATAGGCACAGAAGTAGTTTGACGAAGAAGTTTGAACCATTCCATATTCTCTGGAGAGAAAGGATCTTCAATAAAGAATGGACGATATTGCTCTAGCTGTTTAATCATGTTAATAGAATCCATGGGCTGCGTATTTTCATGAATATCATGTAATAATTCAATCTCGTCTCCACAAACCTTTCTAACGGTTTCAAACATCTTAGGAACTCCCTTAATGTAGGCATATTCATCAATGTGACGATCTCCTTCATATCCATAGCCAGCCACCTTGAAGTCAGGTTGTTTAGAAGTTGCTCCTACACCTCCATAACCGCCTTGTTGAATCCGGATATATTTATAACCTTGAGCCATAAACTTTTGAACACTTTCAGCAACAGCTTCTGGGGTATTACCTCCAGCGTGACCATAGCATGGTATTGCAAATCTTGATTTACCACCTAAAAGCTGATAAACCGGCATATTAGCTCGTTTACCTTTAATATCCCAAAGTGCCTCA
>CAIJME010000494.1 GCA_903821625.1 uncultured Sphingobacteriales bacterium
ACAAAATTCTGCTGTTTTTTAAGTTCAGAAAAAACGCCATCAAACTGATCAGCAAGTATTGGTACAAGCTTATTTAAAAATGGCTCCTTTAAATCAAGAAAAGTATAGGCATACCTTACTGCTCTTCTGAGAATTCGCCGAACCACATAACCGGCCTTATTATTTGAAGGAAGTGTTCCATCGGCAATACAAAAACAGATCGCACGAATATGATCTGACATTACTCGCATGGCAACGGCCGAACCCCAATCCTTTTCTCCGGGAATTGAGCTTCCATTATATGGGATACGAGATTGCTCCGAAATATATTGGATCAATGGCTGAAATACATCGGTATCATAATTTGATGTTTTATTTTGAATGACCCGAACTAAACGCTCCAACCCCATTCCTGTATCAACATGCTGATTTGGAAGTTTTTCAAGTGAACCATTTTTGAGTCGGTTATATTGCATGAACACGTTATTCCAAACCTCAATAACTTGTGGATCATCCTGATTAACCAATGTACTTCCAGCTACTTTTTTGCGTTCAGCTTCTGGCCGCATATCTACGTGGATTTCAGAACATGGTCCGCAGGGACCAATTTCGCCCATTTCCCAGAAATTATCTTTTTTATTGCCAAGAAGAATTCGATCCTCAGAAATATAGTTCTTCCAAATTTCAAATGCTTCTTGATCTTTAGGAAGGCCCTCTTTGTCATCACCTTCAAAGACACTAACATATAATTGGTCTTTGGGGATTTTATAAACTTCAGTCAAAAGTTCCCAGCTCCATGCTATGGCCTCTTTTTTAAAATAATCACCGAAGCTCCAATTACCAAGCATCTCAAACATGGTATGATGATAGGTATCAATTCCAACCTCTTCAAGGTCATTATGCTTACCTGATACACGTAAACAACGCTGTGTATCAGCTATCCTCGAATGCTTAATTGCTGCTTCACCCAGAAAAAGTTCTTTGAATTGATTCATACCTGCATTGGTAAACATCAATGTAGGATCGTCTTTTACCACAATGGGTGCCGATGAAACTACCTGATGCCCTTTTTGGGCAAAAAAATCTAAAAAACTCTGTCTTATTTCTTTGGTAGTCATCCTTGATTAGCTATTCTGCAAATATAAATATTGATGCGGATTTGTGTGTGGAGAATATAAGAATATTTGGATACAAAATTCATTTTCATTAAACATGGTCCATTTTAGCAAAATGGCTAATTTTTTTATATTTCAAAGCAGAAAAAAGGTTTTGGTAGTTTACTTCTGTTGTTAACTAGTCAAATAGTATTATTTTTACAAAGAAAAAAAAGGCTATGCCATATAAAGATCGAGAAATCACAAAGTTATACTATACTATGGGTGAAGTAACCCAAATGTTTGATGTAAATGCATCTCAGATCCGTTATTATGAGCGGGAATTTGAAATTCTTCAACCCAAAAAAAATAAAAAGGGAAACCGCCTGTTCAGTCCGGATGACGTTGAGAATTTAAGGATTATCTTTAGTCTTGTAAAAGATAAAGGATATACCCTTCAAGGTGCAAAGGATCATCTGCGCAGTAATAAAGACGAAGAAAAAGAGAATCAAAAAGTAATTGACTCATTAGAACGACTCAAGCATTTTCTCCTCGAAGTAAAGGAAAAGCTTTAATTATACGACTAAGCCCCTGCTGTACAATTAGTTTTAGTTAAAAACAGAATTATTCTAGCTTGACAATATATGCCGGAAATTTCTTTAGTGAAATACAAGTAATTTTTAACCTCTTGGCTTCACTTAGCCAGGCCTCTATTTTATACTCCGGATTAGATGAATCTATAATTACGAATTTAAAGTCTACTAGCTCCCTAATATTACGCAATTCCTGGGCCGAGCCTTTGCTTAAAAGCAGCAAATCAACTACTATTCTCTTGTTCAAAACAAGCATATTGAATTCATTTCTCCACCTAAGTATCCTGAAATTGCCGAATTGCATAAAATCTGAATCTGACCAGTAGTTGGATCCTGAAAATTGTTGCTCTGGATCAAAAAAAAGACTTTCTTTAATGCCGCTCATTGAAATTGAAGGTTTTATTGAATACGTAATCAGTTGTTCAGAAGGCTTTACATCAGTAATAACAATACTTTTCCCTTTAAATAAATAAGCTATTGCCGTATTTTTCCGAAGACTATAAAAGATCAATTCATGCTTTTTAAAGTTTTCAATTGATTTGATAGACAGACTGAAAGCTAATATAATACCAATAGAGAAGGATAGCCAGATGATGATCTTATTTCTAAATAATTGCCAGAAAACATATAAAATAACCAAAAAACTAATCAGCATATATTCAAAAGTGCTGATCCAAATGCCTTCCATAGCTGAAAATGGAAGTTGTTCAATTTGGTATAAAATGTTATTTGTAAAATTGATTAGCCAATTTAGAAACTTGCCAAGAGGCTGTATAATAATTGAGCATGGTATGATTAAAAAGGCAATTCCTGCATACATAATGAATGCAATAGGTAACACGATGAGCAAATTGCTTAGCAGAAAATAAACAGGAAACTGGTGGAAATAATATATACTCAGTGGAAATGTAGCTAATTGTGCGGCAAT
>CAIJME010000495.1 GCA_903821625.1 uncultured Sphingobacteriales bacterium
ACTCACATTATTACTGCTCATAATGTACAGGTCTGTTGGAGAACCTGCCGTAGAATTAGACATTAGATGAAGGTTTTGTGTGTTTCGGCTATAGGAACTTTTCAGAGAGGATAAGCCATTCAATTGATAGCTTGCTGATATTCTTGGTTCCAGGTTTAAATAATTTTTAACCAATTCACCGCTAGCATACGTCCTGGTTGAATTAGTTTTTCCATCTGCGTCATACCTGTAAAAGTTACCTGGTCCAAATAGAAAGAATGAACTGGCTCTGAGGCCATAAACCAAATTAATCTTATCATTCAATTCCCATTCATCCGAAATATAGGCTGCTATTTCACTCCCTTTGCGCTTTTGAACGGCTACCTCATTTACACTTGAACTTGCACTTGCAGTAATTTTACCGGGAGCAATGGTATGGTGGATCAGATCAAGTCCGAAGCGGATATTATGGCTATTATTTAAGGCTAGCTGAAAATCCTGTTTAAGGTTCATATCCTTGATTGATGAATTTACTTTAAAATTATTTTCTTGCAAAAAGTTCTGGATCACATAATTATAATTACTGTAAATAAGTGAAGTATTAGAAAATAATCGATTACTGTATAAATGGTTCCAGCGTAAGGTTGCTGTAGTATTTCCCCAGCCGAATCCAAATGTTTCGTTTAGGCCAAGTTCATCGCGACCAAAATATCCAGAAAGGTAAATGGTATTTTTTTCATCGATCTGGTAATTTGCTTTGGCATTGAGGTCATAGAAAAATAGCGTGTTATTATTGATTGAACTATCACCTGAAAATGCTAGAAATGCATCAGCATAGGTTCGGCGCCCACTGATCATGAATGAGCCTTTATCCTTAACAATCGGTCCTTCAAGTTTAAGCCTTGACGAGATCAATCCAATTCCGCCTTCGGCAGTATACTCTTTTTTATTCCCATCGTTCATTCTGATATCCAAAACAGATGATAATCTGCCTCCATACTGAGCCGGCATTCCTCCCTTAAAAACACTGACATCTTTTATGGCGTCTGAGTTAAAGGTAGAGAAGAATCCAAGTAAGTGCGAGGCATTGTAAACGGGAGCTTCATCCAAAAGTATCAGATTTTGATCTGTAGATCCTCCCCGTACATAAAAGCCGCTGTTTCCTTCGCCGGCAGATTTTATTCCCGGGAGCAATTGTAAAGTTTTAAGAATATCGCGTTCTCCAAAAAGTACGGGTACATTTCTAATTTCACTCAGATTGATTTTAGCTACACCCATTTGGGCATTCACCACATTGTCATTCCTCTTTTCGGAGCTTATCACAACTTCATCAAGAATATTGTCTGGAACCATATTCAAGTCTAGCTTAGTATCTGCAATTACGCTGATCCTTCTGCTGATTGTTTTGTAGCCAACATAGCTTACGCTCAGATCATAATCTCCAGAGCTGAGTTTATACGAAAAAAATCCATAGGCATTTGTACTGGTTCCTACTTGTGCCTTTCCATTAAATTTTAGGGTAACACCAATTAATGTCTCTCCAGAAAGTGAATCTTTTACGATTCCATTGATGGTATAATTGTCCTGCGATTTGCTATGTATTGTAAAGAATAGTAATAAGAAAGAGGTCAGGAAGATTTTTTTTAAAAAGAACATTCTATTTAAATTATAAAAAGGTATTGACCTACTATTTTAGGCTTTAGTTTAACAGATTTTAATTCCACAAAGCTAAAGAGTTTCAGCCAAGGGTAAGCAATAGGTTGAAAATAATGTGAACTTTAAATTTCATGAGGTGGTTTTGAGTTAATAAAAATTACAATCACTGTAAAATTCTAATTGGTTGTAGGATGATTAAAAACAATATCCAACGTCAAAACTAAGGAGGAATTTAGAAATAAGTTGACTAGGGGGTGTCAAAACAAGTCCCATAAAACAGTTCTGGTACAAGAACTGTTAAATGGCAAAATTGGGAGGCAGAGTACCTGATTAGTTTTTACAAAAATAATCGGAGGGCT
>CAIJME010000496.1 GCA_903821625.1 uncultured Sphingobacteriales bacterium
AATTACAAGCTCCTTATCAATGATTTGAATAGTTGGATTGTCAGAACTTAACTTAGCTAGTACACCGGTTACAGGCGACAAGATATTTTTGAGATCAAAGAAAATTCTTAATGTGTCTCCTGCAGGCCTATTGCCCCTACCCTTATCTAATACGGTAATATTTTGATATCTAATAGCAGGAACTGCTTCAGTTAGGGCGCGAAAAACATTTAAACGACCTTTGCCAAGGTTACCAGAAAATAAGGGATTACTTGATTCAATATTATCAGAGGTAACTATCAATTGTTCCTTGACCTGCTGCATGTCAAAAAGTGGAAACCTCGACCTAACCAATGCTGCTGCACTTGCAACTAATGGGGTAGCAAGAGATGTTCCGCTTGCTACCGTATATTTATTTCCATTAGCAGTGGTATAGACCACTCCGGGTGCAGAAATTGAAATATGGCTCCCATAATTTGAAAAACTGCTCTTGCGATCATTCATATCCACTCCAGCTACAACCATAACTCCCCTATAATTGGCAGGGTATTCCGGAACTATCGAATTAGAATTTCCTGCGGCAGCAATCACCAGACAACCTTTAGATAGGGCATAATTGATTACATCTTGACCAAAAAATCCACCTCCCAGACCACCCCATGAGCAATTAATAATATGTGCGCCATTATCTGCGGCATATTTAATGCCCTCATACCCTTTGTAAATAGTATACCCATTATTATCGGCTCCTGCCTTTACGATCAACAGTTTAGCGTTTGATGCAATACTTGCGATCCCAATACCATTATCAGTAACCGATGATGCCATGCCACTTACTCGAACTCCATGGTCGGCACTATCACTTTTAACATCCGGATCATTATCCTCAAGCAGCGCATTATAACTTGCACCAACCAGATCCTTACCCGGAAGTAGCAAGTTGGCTTTAAGATCTTCATGGTCCATATCCGAACCCGAATCCACAATTGCAATAACAGTATTCGACGAGTTTTTAATCAAATCCCAAGATTGTTCAGCTTTTATTTGTTTAAGAAAATTTTGATATCCTCCAGTATAGAAAGGATCATTTGGAATAAAAGAGGTATGATAAATATAACTTGGCTCTGCGTATTCAATCATTCCATTGGCAAGCACCTCATTAATGACCTCAACAATACCCTTTTCTGAACTGTAAATAAACTCAAACACTCGATCAAGCCCTATAGAGTCTACTGCCGGCATTTCTAAAGGAAACTGCCCAGATTTTAACAATAAAGCATCTTTAAATATCTGATTAACCCGATTGATATCTGCAGATTTTAGCTTTAAACTATTTAAACCAAAAACAGATGTTGCAGATTGTATTTCAGCAGCTGAAACACCCTTTCGGAATTTAATAATGAGCGTATTGGGCAGGTAATCTTTTGCAGTAATTCCTTTGGGCAATTTAAAACTTCTAGGATTATCTGATTGAGGACTATTATTCCCAAATACTGCCATAGAGGTAAATAAAAACAATAGCAGTAAAAAATTTTTCATTCAGGAATATTTGCTAAAAATAATAAAATGTGCTCATAAGTTTGTCAGTATTTAATGATTGAATACCTAGTAAAATCAAGATGCAGATCATAATTTATTATAGGTAACTCTTCAAGCAGCAGTTCGTAAAAATTTAATCTACACAACCTATGCCAATTTTCAGTAAAAGATTTAGAAATATGATTTAACTAGATGAATTGAACTAAAATAAAGTTTAAGCATTGCCGAGTTGGGTAAGAAAGAAATTTCCGAGGGTAAAGACTATCGAAGCGAAATTATCAAAAGATAGGAGGATCAAAATTGAAATGTCCCCGCCTTTGACAGTAAACACAATACTAATCTGACCAATTTCAAACTTACATTGGTTTAATCTATTAAATATTTTCCAACTCAATTAATGTCCCATTATTGGATCTATTCCCCGCTTCAAAATAAACTCGCTTGACAATAAATAGGTACCACTGATAACCACCTCTTTTACAGCTTCCAATCCGGATAGTATAATGATTTGATCTGCACTTTCTTCACCTGTTTTGACCATCCTTGGACTAAAGGTATTTTTTGAAGTTTTAATCCAAACATGGGCGCCCTTCTCATCTCGTACCACCGCATCTAAAGGAAGACTCATCGCATCAGAGATTTCAGAAACGGGCAAAAACACAGTTGCCTGCATCCCTGCCTGTAAATTACCGGAATTCTGAATCGGAGCCCTTACTTTAAGAATCTGTGTGGATGGATCTAATTGAGGAGAAATGAAATCAATTTGAAGCGTCTGCTCATTTTCACTTATCCCATTGATCGATGCTTTTACCTTCATCCCGATGGTTAATCCCGGAATTTCATTGGGATAAACATCCATTTCAAGCCATAGCTGATCAAAATTCTCAAGCTTTAGTACTTGAGTTCCTTCGGCAACATATTGCCCCTCAGCGATATTCAATTCTGTCACAGTACCTGAGGCATTCGAAAAAACAGTCAGCAAAGAGGATGTCTTTGCGCCCTGATCCAAAGACCTGATCTGGGCATCACTGACCCCAAAAAGACGTAGTTTGTTTTTTGCAGCCTCCCGCATAGAACCATAAATTTTCTCATTAGGAAAGGCAGCAACCTGCTTGAGCTGCAGCAAATAATCTTGCTGCAAGGTTTGAAGTTCTTCACTGTACACCTGAAAAAGTGCCTGCCCTTTTTTTATTCTACCACCAGTTTCTTTGACATATAATTTTTCAACTCTTCCAGAATAACGGCTTGAAATTAGGGTGCTGCCCTCCGGATTTACGATCAATCGCCCGTTCAATAGTTTTGAAGTACTAAAAGTAGCACTACTGATCTTAAGGGTCTGAATATTGGCCATCTGGATCTGACTATCACTCAGAGATAGCTCATTTTTGCTACCAGATGAGTTAATTGGCACCAAATCCATCCCACAAATCGGACAAGAACCAGGACCATTATTTAGAATCTGGGGGTGCATCGGACACGTATATTTGTCTGCTTTCGCAGTTTTATCATGCTCCGGATCCGTACAAGATGGTAAAGTAAAAACTAAGTATCCTAAAAATATCAGGATAAGACTGAATACTATTTTTCTTTTCATTATAAACGCTCCGCTTTTATAAAACTCTCTGTATCCACTAAAAACCAGGCATTGATGGCAATCTCTTGTTCATCAACTAAACTATTTCCAATATCTACCCATTTATCTGACAGCGTATTTACTTGTACAAAAACCGGAATAAATGCCGAATTACGCTTTATAAATACTACATATCTTTTACCAAGCTGCAGTACTGCAGACCTAGGGACCCAATGTCCATCAACCTTACTTTGCTTGAGCACCGAGATTAACTGCCCAACCTTCCATGCACTATTGTTATTCGATAAATTTGCTCTGATCAGCGAATAATTTACCCCTTCTCGATAATATGGTTGGATAAGATCTACCTTAACTTCTGAGTTCTGTTCTGCAATATCCAGCGATTGGATACTTACCTTCATTCCTCGTTTAAACTCTTGCACCTGATTGGGTCGGGCAAAAAACTCGGCCCAAACCTGATCCGTATTAATTAAATCAAATAATTTCTGACCAGAAGAAACATATTGACCTTCCCGAATCTGCAAAACCTGCCCCGTACTAATCGCTTGCACAGCAGGGACAGCATCTGCAGATCCGCCCGAATTCATTTCATTCATTCCAGATGAAGAAGCTGAACTGATACTTGTAGCGCCTGCCTGTGTTGATAAACCTGATGCTGTTGCATTCAATGCAAACTCGGCCACGTATCCAGAATATGGGCTGTATACTGAAACTGTTGGACTAATTTTTCCGCTTTGGAGCACCTGATCGATCTGACTCTGAGTTAAACCCATAAACAATAATTTATTCTTTGCCGATTCAAGCAGAGCCGCCTCCGAATTATTTTTGAGAAACAATAACTCCTGCTGGGCATTTGCCAGATCAGGACTGTAGATATCCATTATCTTTTGCCCTTTCCTCACCTGCTCATAGCTATACTTGACATATAAACGTTCAATTCGGCCGCTAACCCTAGCAGAAACTGATTTCCAGTTATTGGTATTATAATTGATCACTCCTTTGAGGCTCATTTCAGCAGTCCGAGAACCCTTTTCGGGCCTTAACGTCTTAATACCCGAGATTACCAGCTCGTTGGTTGGTTTTACCAATACATTTAAGCTATCATCAGCAGAACCATGCGTAGCTGTAGCATGCTGTGGTACCAAATCCATTTTACAGATTGGGCAGGTGCTGGGATCATTCTGAAGAATTTTTGGATGCATCGAACAAGTATAAACCTGAGCTTGACTTTCACTTGTAACCTTATTACCCTGATCACAACTTAAAAGCATCAATCCGAGTAGGAGAAAAATCCCAATACTACCTTTCAATATTCTTTTCATACTCCACGATCATTTGATAAAATTTCTGCAATTGGTCCAGATAATTCATCTGCGACATGTTCAGGGCTTCCCAACTATCAATCACTGTATTTAAATCCGATTTATTCTCTTGATAGGACAGCATCGAAACCTTCAAATATTTTTGAAGAGAGGGCACTATTTTATTCTCATAATTAGCTAGCTGCTGCTGCATAACGGCGAGATCATTTTCCATGGTACGGCTCATCCCCAACATCTCTGTTACCATCGCTGCCTTCTGATTACGCATGGCCTCCCGCTCAAAATTCATGGATCTGATCTCCGACTTATACATTTTTGACGACCACGGAACAATCGGAATTGAAAGCATACCCATAATTGTAAATTGTCTAGGCATCATCGCCGAATAATTAGACATATGATCGAACCGAACTCTGAAGTCAGGCTTGGCTTGCTGTCTCATTTGCTGAATATTCTTTTCCATAGCATGAATATCATGTTCCATGTGTAAAATATCACTCCGTGTTCCGGCAAAATAAGCGGTATCCAAATCAGCCTTTGGTACAAAGTCAACTCTAAAAGTAGTGTCTATTTCGAGTTCCATATTTGCCGACCGGTTCATCAAAGCATTAAGTGCGATCTTTTTTGACCGCATACCAGCTTCAGTCATCAAAATCATATTTTCAGCCTCATAAACCCTCCCTTCAGCCTTAAACACCTGATTTAGCCCTCCCTTATTGAAAGGATAGCGAATTGATGCAAGCTTTTTCATGGTCTCCATGATTTGCTTGTTTTCTTCTTGGTACCTGATCTTGCGGTGATCAATCAGCAAGCCATAATAAAGCTGTCTTGCTCTCGCCTTATACTGGTTCAACTGCTCAGATTTACCAAATACATCAGTCAAGGACTGGGTTTCTAGGTATTCCTTTTTTGCTTTGATCTTAGCTGGATTTGGTATATCCTGTTCTGCACTGAGCATAAATGTACCCTGGTTATTATCGCCTCCTATCCCCTGAAAAGGGTATGGGGTCATGAATGTGCCCGCACCTACCATCGGAGCCATCCAAGCGCCAGCACCCGCAACCTTTGCGTCCTTACTTTGTATGCGGCTATCGAATGCCTTCAGTCCTAAATTCTTTTCTTTGATTTCTACAAAAATCTGTTCAAGGCTCATCTTTACCTGCCCAAAAGCAAGTCCAGAACCAATGAACAGCATCGTAAAAACTAGTTTTTTAATGTTTAACATCATGTACCTCCAGTTTTCCAAATTTTCTCAATTCATACTCTTTCGTCATTAGGAATATGAGTGGTGTAACTAATAGAATATGCGTGGATGAAGTAAGAACCCCTCCAATCATGGGTAGTACAATGGGCTGCATCACATCACTGCCCACACCGCCCGACCATAATACCGGGATCAACCCAAAAAGAGCCACACAAACAGTCATAATCTTAGGTCGCAGTCTTTTTGCAGCGCCATTGATTACATATTCACGCAGATCCTCTTTTGAAATGGTCTCGCTTGAATTCCCTTTCAAGGCAACCAACTGATTCATGGCATCATTCAGATAAATAACCATTACCACTCCTGTTTCGACTGCAATTCCAAACAGAGCAATAAAACCTACAACAACCGCAACAGAAAGGTTAACTCCCCAGAAATAGACTAGAAAAACACCGCCAATAAGGGCAAATGGAATGGTCACCAGACTTAAAAAAGCTTCCCTGATTGATCTGAAAGCCAGATAAAGAGCCAAGAAAATAATGAATAATACGATAGGAAGAATATAGATCAGGGTTTTTTGTCCGCGCAACAGATTCTCATATTGCCCGCTCCACTCTACAAAATAGCCTCCGGGTAATTTCAGATCTTTATTGAGCTTATCGATCGCTTCCTGAACGGTATGCCCAAGATCACGATCACGTACATTGAACATTACAGCTCCTCTAAGCATCGCATTTTCTGAGGTGATCATTGGAGGACCATCTACAAAATGAATATCCGTAACTGCTGATAATGGGATGGTTCCTGCATCGGGCGAACTAAGAGGAATTCGCTTCAGTCTGTCAATACTGTTGCGGTACTCTTGACCCAGACGCAAATGAATATTGAAACGCTTCCTGCCTTCAACTGTAGAGGCAAAAGGTGCACCGCCAATTGCGGTTTCGACGGTTGCATTCACATCATCAACTGTTAATCCATAGCGTTCCAACTGTTCACGCTTAATTTCAACTTCCAAGTATTTACCCCCAGTAACTGGCTCAACATAGAGATCTTTTACTCCCTCAATACTCTTGAGCAAGGTTTGAACCTCCTTAGAAATATGACTGATCTGCTTGAGGTCCTGCCCATAAACTTTTACTCCAACATCTGTCCTGATCCCTGTAGAAAGCATATTCACACGATTGATGATTGGCTGGGTCCAGCCATTCACCACTCCGGGGATCTGAAGCTTTGCATCCAACTCATTAATAATATCCTTCTTAGTGATGCCTGGCCTCCATTCACTCTTTGGTTTGAGAGAGATAATGGTCTCGATCATATTGATCGGTGAATTATCAGTTGCCGAATTAGCCCTTCCTGCCTTTCCCAGAACATGATCTACTTCCGGAACCGACTTAATGACCTTATCCTGAACCTGCAGGATGCGTTTAATCTCGGCATTGGAAACGTCGGGTAAGGTAACCGGCATAAACAGCACTGATTGCTCATCCAGTGGCGGCATAAATTCTCGTCCCAGGCTCATCAGCATTGGAATGCTCACGATCAAGGCAATAATATTGATTCCAATTGTCGTTTTCCTATTCCGGATACAAGCACGGATGATGGGCAAATACACCTTTTCCATTCCTCTGTTTATCGGGTTCTCATGCTCCTGACGAAAGCGTCCTTTCATAAAAAATGAAATGATCACTGGAGCCACTGTCAATACCAGAATAGCATCAATCACCAATATAAACGTCTTGGTATAGGCCAGTGGATGAAAGAGCTTGCCCTCCTGTCCGGTTAGCATAAATACCGGCAAAAATGAAGCAATGATAATTATGGTAGAGTAAAATACTCCCCTCGAAACCTGCTTGCATGCCTTTTCAATAATGCTCAGTCTTTCTTCAGTTGAAAGCCTTACATAATCCTGATCTTTCCCATTTTGAGATTCAGATCCTTTCTTATTAAACCACATCTGCGCTTCCTCCTTTTCTTTGTTCATTTAGTTCGGCCTGCCTAACGGCCAGATTCTTGTATGAGTTTTCAGCCATGATAATTCCATTATCTACAATCACTCCAATTGCTAATGCAATACCTGTTAAAGACATGATATTCGATGAAATATCAAAGGCATTCAGCACAATGAAACTTGCTGCAATGGTAATCGGGATCTGAATGATGATGCTCATGGCACTACGCCAGTGTAAAAGAAAAATGATGACGATCAGTGAAACAACAATCATTTCTTCGATCAGTGTAGTTTTAATGGATGAGATAGATTCTTCGATCAACTTACCTCGGTCATACACAATATTGAATTTCATACCTTCAGGAAGCCCTTTAGTAACCTCCGTCATTTTTGCCTTCACCTTATTAATCACCTCATTGGCATTCTCACCGTAACGTAAAACCACGATTCCACCAACCGCTTCACCCTCTCCGTTATAGTCAAATATACCCAGACGGCTTTCACCAGCCATCTGAACAGTTCCTATATCGTTAATCTTGACCGGGATTGAATTTTGCGTCTGCACAGAAAGATTGCCTATCTCCTCGATCGACTTCAAATAACCGGTAGTTTTGATGATGTAACCAATTCCGCTCATCTCAAACTTTCTTCCCCCGGCCTCGTTATTATTACTTTTTACGGCACGCATCACATCTTGGATGTTGAGATTGTAATAGCTGAGTTTATCGGGATCGATACTGATTTGATACTGCCTCTGAAAACCACCAAATGATGCAATTTCGCTCACCCCGGGTACATTTTGAAGTGCAAATTTGATATACCAATCTTGCACTGCACGCTGTTCCCCAAGATCCATACCCTTGGCATCAAGCGTATACCAGAGTACATGCCCTACCCCGGTCCCATCCGGGCCTATGGTTGGACTAACCCCATCAGGTAAGGCATTTCCAATAGAATTAAGTCGCTCAAGCACTCTCGACCTTGCCCAGTAAACATCTACATTATCCTCAAAAATGATATAGATGAAACTCATCCCAAACATAGAATTTGCACGTACGTATTTTACTTGAGGCAATCCTTGCAGATTGGTTACCAAGGGATAAGTAATCTGGTCTTCAATGATCTGCGGACTTCTGCCCATCCATTCTGTAAATACAATAACCTGATTTTCGGACAGATCCGGAATGGCATCAATCTTACTTGTTTTTACAGAAAATAGCCCCCAAGTAAAGATTCCTACTGCAAAAAGCAATACAATGAAGCGGTTGCGCAGAGAAAATGAAATGATGTTCTCAACCATCTTTCTTAGTGTTGCTGAGCAGAATGACTGCTGTCTGTAACAGTTGAATCTGCAGAGCCAGCTTCATCGGTTTTTACAATAAGGTCCATTTTACATACTGGGCAAGCACCTGGCTTATCGCCGATTACTTCAGGGTGCATCGGACAAGTATAGACTGCTGCAGCCTGGCTATGGGATGCGGTATC
>CAIJME010000497.1 GCA_903821625.1 uncultured Sphingobacteriales bacterium
CAACCCCAGCCCTCGCAGAACCTTTCATAGCAGCAGGCGCAGCGGTAGCGTTTTGGTTCTTTTTTGCTACAGAAAAAGGACTAAGCCCCCCGCGGCTATGAGCGGAATGAAATTATAAAGTGCTTGGTGGGTACCACCAAGCACAAGAATAATCATTAGAAAATCTAAATCCCTACCGCTTATAAACCACCCCTTCTTTCATCACAAAGTTCATTGAACTCAACACTTTTATATCCTTTAGGGGGTCGCCATTTACGGCAATAATATCGGCTGATTTTCCTTTTTCAATTGAACCCATACGATCAGTAATACCTAAAAGATCAGCTGCATTCATCGTTGCAGATTTGATCGCTTCCATGGCCGGCATTCCTGCCTCTACCATATATTCAAATTCTTTATAGTTCTTGCCATGTGCAAATACACCCGCATCGGTACCAAAAGCAATTTTTACACCAGATTTATAAGCTTTGGCAAAGGTGCTTTGAATTTTTGGACCTGTTGCAATTGCTTTAGGAACTACCAAGGGAGGGTAATAACCCGGAATTTTAGCTGAATCAGCAACAGATTTACCCGCAGTAATTGTGGGCACATAATACGTTCCATGTTCCTTCATTAAAGCGATTGCCTCATCATCCATGAAAGTACCGTGTTCAATAGAAGAAACACCTGCGCGTATGGCCCTTTTCATTCCTTCGGCACCATGAGCATGTGCGGCCACGCGATACCCATAATCCTTGGCGGTGCTAACCACCGCCTTTATTTCATCCTCTGTAAATTGTGCACCTGCACCATCCTTAGCATTACTTAAAACTCCACCAGTTGCAGTTATTTTAATCACATCTGAACTTTCTTTATAACGCTGCCTTACCGCTTTTCTAGCCTCTTCCGGACTATTCACTACTCCATCTTTTGCCTCGGGATCACCAATTATTTCCCTGCTATATCCATTTGTAGGATCAGCGTGCCCACCGGTAGTAGCAATACTCTTTCCTGCAGCTAAGATCCGCGGACCTTTAATATCTCCGGCATTGATGGCATTTCTTAGCGATACGGCTACAAGTCCACCGAGATCCCTGACTGTTGTAAATCCAGCCATTAGCGTACGCTCAGCATATTTAACTGCCTTCAATGCATAGTCTTCATCGTTCAGAGTAAACTCTTCTATGTATCGATTCTTGCTGGTCTCGCCAGATAAATGAACATGCGAGTCGATGAATCCGGGCATTACGGTTTGATTTCTTAAATTAATGAGCTTATCATTTGCAGCACCCAACTGATAGCCCTTTCTGACATCTATTATTTTATTCGATTCCAATACGATAGTCATCTCAGTCTGAACCGAGTTTGATTTTCCGTCAATTAAGCGGCCGCACTGAATATAAGTTTGCTGTGCAAGAACAGGAACAGCAAATAGAGCTGAAAGGATAATGGTAATATATTTCATATAGGAGTTTTTGGTTGGCCTAAACTATTCAAAAAAAGATATAAAACAAAAAATCCGGCCAGAGACCGGATTTTAATATCAAAAAAAATTTTGATTTTAATTAGCAATATTGATCAAATGCCTGACTCAGGTTATCAGCGATCATTTGAGCCGGCCTTCCTTCAATCTGATGACGCTCAATCATGTGCACTAATTTACCATCCTTAAACAAAGCAATTGCAGGAGAAGATGGAGGATAAGGCAGCATGTGAGCTCTCGCTGTATCCACCGCTTCTTTTTCCATTCCTGCAAATACCGTAATAAATCTATCCGGGTGTTTTTCATTCTGTGTGGAGATCCTAGCAGCAGGACGGGCATTGGCAGCAGCGCAACCGCAAACTGAATTAACCATGACCAAAACTGTGCCTTCTGATTTTATTGCCTGATCAACTTCTTCAGCTGTCCTCAGATCCTGAAATCCGGCATTGGTCAGTTCCTGACGCATAGGTGCCACTAAATATTCTGGATACATATCTTATTTTAAATTAATGAATTAAAAAATTGAAATTAAACAAAATTAAGTATTTGAAGGTTATACATACTAAATCATCAGAATTTGACGCTTGAATTACCAAAACATTTTGCGTAATTGAATCAAAACAGAATATAGGCGGTCAAAAAAAAGACTTATACCATACCATTGTAATAAAATCAAATTCCTGATTTACCCGCATCCGACTTCGTCAATTTAGTCAAAAAAACTGTACTTTTGCAAAATGTTTTAAAAGCCGATACCTTTTAGGGAGTACCTAGAAGAAATATGGATTTTAAAAAAAAATAATTATTTATTTATCAATACGTTAACTCGTATTTAAATCACAAACTATGTCATCAGTAGAGACAAACTATGTGCCTTACAAAGTTAAGGACATCACATTAGCAGAATGGGGCCGTAAAGAAATCGGTCTTGCAGAAGCAGAAATGCCAGGATTAATGGCACTTCGCGAAGAATTCGGAGCTTCAAAACCACTAAAAGGTGCACGCGTCGCAGGATGTTTGCACATGACTATTCAAACAGCTGTTTTAATTGAAACACTTGTTGAATTAGGCGCTGAAGTTACCTGGTCATCATGTAACATTTTCTCCACTCAAGATCATGCTGCTGCTGCAATTGCTGCTGCAGGAATTCAGGTTTATGCCTGGAAAGGTCTTAATGAAGAAGAATTTGACTGGTGTATCGAACAAACTCTACATTTCGGACCAGAGCGTCAGCCATTAAACATGATTTTGGATGATGGTGGCGATCTAACAAATATGGTATTCGACAGATTCCCTGCACTTATCGCAGCGATCAAAGGCCTTTCTGAAGAAACAACTACCGGAGTTCACCGCTTATATGAGCGTATGAAGAACGGAACATTGCACTTACCTGCAATCAACGTGAACGACTCAGTAACAAAATCTAAATTTGACAATAAGTACGGTTGCCGTGAATCATTGGTTGATG
>CAIJME010000498.1 GCA_903821625.1 uncultured Sphingobacteriales bacterium
AAAAATAATAATTACAGCATCAATAAATTCAATAATTTATGTTTCGTATACTCGCCAATGATGGCATTGATCCAATCGGTAAAGATTTATTAGAGAAAGCAGGTTTTCAGGTTGATACCAATCATATCCCTCAGGCAGAACTTGCAGAAGGTTTAAAAAACTATGATGGCATTACCGTTCGCAGTGCAACTAAAGTTCGAAAAGAATTGATAGATGCATGTCCTAATATTAAATTGATTGGTCGTGGTGGTGTAGGTATGGACAATATTGATGTAGATTATGCACGAGAAAAAGGACTCGCGGTTGTAAATACTCCGGCTGCATCCTCTCTTTCAGTTGCAGAATTAGTATTTGCGCATCTCTTTACCGGTATCCGCTTTTTGCAAGATTCTAACCGCAAAATGCCTGTTGAGGGTAATAGCAAATTTAATGACCTAAAGAAAGCGTATGCTAAAGGTATAGAGCTTCGAGGTAAAAAAATGGGCATAATTGGCTTCGGTCGTATCGGACGCGAAACAGCAAAAGTTGCATTAGGCCTAGGAATGGATGTTCTGGCTTATGATCTATTTCAAATCCCTTCTGAACTTGAACTTGTTCTAAGTGGAAATGTTCGCGTTAATTGCCCAATACATGCTGTAAGTATTGATCAATTAATAAAAGAATCTGACTTTATCAGTCTTCATGTTCCATTTTCAGAAAAACCTGTACTTGGAAGAGATGAATTTTCAATAATGAAGGATGGTGTTGGAGTAGTTAACTGCTCAAGAGGGGGTACAATTGATGAAGATGCTCTTTTAGAAGCATTAAACTCTGGTAAACTAGGTTTTGCTGGTCTTGATGTTTTTGATAATGAGCCAACTCCTCGTCAGGATCTGTTATCTCATCCCAATGTTTCATTAACTCCACATATTGGAGCCTCAACAAATGAAGCTCAAGAAAGAATAGGTACTGAATTAGCTAATTTGATTATCGACTTTTTTAAAAACAGCAAGACCTAACTCTGAATAATCAGGTAACTTTGGTACTTGTACAATTAAATTAAATGCCAAAGATCAAACCTTTTAGAGGTATTCATCCTAGTCAGTTTAAGGCTGTTGAAGTTGTAACTAATCTAGAGAATTTAAGTATAGCTGATGCAAAGGTTATCCGGCAAGGAAATCCATATTCATTTGTGAATATGCTGGTTCCTAAATTGGATAATCTTTTTTTAATGGGCTCAAAAAATGAGCTAGCTTTTAAAAAAATTAACGAGAATTTCGAAGATTTTTTAGAAAAGGGCATATTTATCCGAGATTCAAAACCAGCAATTTATGTATATCAGGTAAAGAGCTCCTCCAGACTTACGCAAACTGGGATATGGACCATCACATCAATTGATGATTACCTGAATAACGTGGTTAAAAAACATGAACTAACCAGTACTGATCGAGAACAATCTTTGATTGATTATCTACAGCAAACAGGAATCGATGCAAATCCAGTTTTAATCACTTATACAGCTGTTGATAAGATTGATGAAATTATTCATCAAACTACCCTTAAACAAACTGAAATTAACTTTGATAAGGATGGTAAAGAACATACCTTATGGAAAATTGATGATGAGCCCACCTTAAATAGTTTGATGAATGAGTTTTCAAAACTTTCAGCAACCTATATAGCAGATGGACATCATCGCGCTGCGGCAGCATCTTTATTAGGGATACAGCGCCGTAAGCTTAATTTGAAACATAAAGGAAACGAGGAATACAATTTCTTTACTTCTGTTTACATGAGCACTAATCAACTCAGAATCTACGGATTTAACAGGCTGATTAAAGATTTAAACGGTTTAACTTCTGTTGAAGTTTTAAAATCACTTGAAAAAAACTTTCAGCTTATTGAATCAGCACAAGCTGTAATTCCTGAAAAAATACATGATTTTGGATTGTATCTTGATGGCAATTGGTATCATTTAAAGGCTAAAACTGAAATTTTCAAGACTAACAATCCACTTGCTAAATTGGATGTTACTATTCTGCAAGATTATATATTATCTGCTATTTTTAATATTTCTGATCCCCGTACTGATTCAAGAATCAGTTACAGAGGAGGTAAAACAGCAGTAACTGACCTAGTGAGTGAGGTTGATTCTGGTAAATTTGCCCTTGCTTTTATTCTTTATCCAACTGCAATTGAACAACTCCTTGAGGTTGCCGATGAAGGTGAAGTAATGCCTCCTAAATCTACCTGGTTTGAGCCTAAATTTGATGTTGGATTATTAATTCATCAAATAAACTAAATTCAATCAAGTTGATAGCTGAGTCCTTTCTTTGCAATTTCAACTTGATAATTTTCATCAATTAAAGAATTACAGAGGCTTTCCATTGAATTTATTTCTCCATGAACCAGAAACACCTTCTTTAATGTTGCTGGATGCTGCTGCTTGACAAAATTTACCAGATCATTATGATCGCCATGTCCACTAAACAGATCCGTTTGCTTGATTGTTGCAAAAACGGATAGCTCTCTATGTCTTAAATTAATAACAGGATCTCCACGAAGTAAGCGATGTCCTAGAGTTCCTTTTGCACAATATCCAATAAATAGAATGGTACAATAGTAATTTGAAATATTGTAATACAGATGATCCTGAATTCTGCCGCCTTCAAGCATACCAGCAGATGAAATAATGATGCAAGGTTCATAATAGTTAGATATGGCTTTACTTGCATTCATATCTTGAATATAGTCAAGATTATCAAACTCAAACTCATCACCTGAACTTCTGTAAAATTCTTGAGCTTCCTGATTCACCAGATGATGATGTTTTCTAAATATATCGGTAGCATAGCTGGCCATCGGACTATCTACAAATACTTTAATTCTAGGTAGCAATCCTTGACTAAATATTTTATTAAGTGAATAAACTATTGCTTGCGTACGGCCTACGCTGAATGCTGGAATTATCAATCTTCCTGGAGATTTTACACAGGTCTCATTCACAGTTTCAGTTAGTAATTCCTCAACGCTTTGTATTGATTTATGCATTCTACCGCCATAGGTAGATTCACAAACAAGATAATCAACTTCAGGAAGTGGTTCAGGATCCTGTAAAACCGGATAATTTTTTCTACCAATATCTCCACTAAAAGCTATTTTTTTCTTTACTCCATGCTCTTCAATAGTTAAAACCGCAGCTGCAGCACCTAAAAGATGACCTACTGGAATAAATGTCAAGCTGATCTGTCCATTGATTCGAAATTCCTTATTGAAAGAAATGGTAACAAAACGATCAACGGTTTCCATTACATGCTTTTGAAGATAAAGAGGTTTAGGCCCTGTAGAAAATCCTTTTTTCCCTTTACGAGTTTTTCTTTGCCTACTAAGAAAAATATTTACGGAATCAAGAAGAAGTAATTCGGTTAAGTCAGCAGTAGGAGCGGTACATAAAATCTGTCCTTCAAAACCTAAACGAACCAGGGTTGGTAAATTTCCGGAATGATCAATATGGGCATGTGTAAGAATTACTAGATCTATCTCAGCCGGTGAAAATGGAAATTGCTCATTCTCTTCAACCCACGTATCTTTCTCATAATCTAGGCCACAATCAACCAATATGCTATAGTTTTCAGTTTCTAATAAATGCATACTGCCTGTAACTTGTCTGGCAGCACCCCAAATGGTTAACTTCATAGATTTTTCTTTTAGGACAAATAATAAAAAAAACAGATGTCCTTATTCAGACTTAATATCTTGGCTTTCGAGTTGTAACTGACTAAGATAACGGTATAAGCCTTCTTTATTTTTCATTAATTCTGAATGATTGCCACTTTCAACTACTTTGCCTTTTTCCAAAACAATGATTTTATCGGCCTCACGAATGGTTGAAAGTCGGTGTGCAATAATGATAGAAGTTCTGTTTTTCATTAATTCTTCCAAGGCCTCTTGTACTAAACGCTCCGATTCTGAATCGAGCGATGAGGTTGCTTCATCTAGAATTAATAAAGCAGGGTCCTTTAAAAGAGCCCTAGCTATAGCAATTCGTTGTCGTTGTCCACCAGAAAGTTTTACCCCTCTTTCACCAACTAATGTATCATAAGCTTCAGGAAAACCAGCAATGAAATCATGTGCATTTGCCCGTTTAGCCGCAATAACTATATCTGCTTCACTAGCATTTAATCGACCATAGGCTATATTTTCGCGAATTGTACCTCCAAATAGCAGGACATCTTGTGGAACGATAGCTACCTGATTTCTAATATCAGTTAGTGAAAAATCAGTAGATGGCTTTCCGTCAAATAACAATTGACCACCTTGTGTTTCATAAAATCGTAGTATTAAGCTGGCAATAGTAGATTTACCAGCACCACTGGGTCCAATGATGGCCACTTTTTCACCTTTTTGGGCTTCAAAAGATACACCATTCAGAACGGTTATTTCCTTTCTCGAAGGATAAGCAAAAACTACATCTTTGAATTTCAGATTCCCCTGAATATGATTAATAACAATATTATTTTCATCATCCATAGAAATGGGTTCATTCTCTTCAGCAAGAATTTCCAAAACCCGTTCACTTGCTCCAAATGCTTTTTGCATAGTTGCATAAAGTTCTGGAAAGCTACCCATTGCTGCCCCTACAAAAGTGGATAGCAGGATAAAGGTAAACATACTGGCTATGCTTATCTCTCCGGCCTGAACCAAATGAGAGCCATACCAAACAACAGAAACAATAGTACCGAATAAACAAAACACGATAAATGAGGCAAATACACCACGAAACTTTGCACCCCGCATAGCGATTTTTACAACTTCACGAATACTTCTATTATATCGACCCACTTCAAATGCTTCATTTACGAATGCTTTTACATTGGAGATACCTTGTAGTGTTTCTTCCACAATGGTATTTGATACGGCAAGTTGATCTTGAGCCTGCCTACTTATTTTCCTAATGAAACGTCCAAAAACTACTGCTACAGCTACTAAAATAGGTAGAACTGCGAGCAGCATTAAGGTTAGCTTTCCAGAAACTAAAACCAAAAAAATAATGCCGCCCGTAAATATGATAATCTGCCTAATCATTTCGGCCAGAGTGGTGGTGATAGCATCTTGAATCTGAGAAAGATCTGCAGATAGCCGACTATTTAATTCTCCAACTCTTCGTTGAGAGAAAAAATTCATCGGTAGCGTAATTAATTTATGATAAGTATCTCTCCTGATATCTGCGAGGCCTTTTTCTGCAACCTCTACAAACCAATTAATCCGGTAAAAAGAAAAAATTGCCTGAATAAATAAAACCCCAAGTAAAGTAAGCGCAACAGTATTCAGGTCAGTTGGAAAAATATCTAGTATTTCATTAGGGACCATTTTTCCGCCTTGAGAAGCCTGAGCTCCGGTACCGATCAGTCGGCCCATAAGTAATGGAAATAAAAAGGAACTAGCACTAGAAAATATAAGACATGCTAGACCAAGAAAAAACTTGGTACGATAAGGTTTTAGGTAAAGTAATAACTTCATTACTTGCTTTAAACTTTCCTTATTGATCTTTGCTTTAGGAAGTTCTTCCGCTTGAGCATTACCACTATTTAACCTTGAACGTGCCATTTTTATATTGAAAGATTATTGCCATACTATTATTCTGAGCAAATAGTAGAGCTCCTGTTACATGAAAATTTAAATAAATAATAATGTGGTTATTCTCATGCTATTTTATATGATCTGGGGATAAGCTCCATGCAAGTGCTCTTTCAGAGAACAGTGGTTTTACTTTTGACCAGGTGTCTTTAAAAAGATATGAATTCCTATAAAAATTAAGTTTCTCTTCACTTTGCCATTCACTAATGGTGAAAAATGTCCATTCGTTATTTACATCTTTCATAAGTTCTAAGCGAATACAACCATCGAATGCACTGATTCGTTGTTGTGATTCGTAAAATATCTCCTTAAAAGAGTCAATATTTTCGAGTTTAAATGTCATTTTAACAATTCTGGTAATCATGATTTAAACTCAATTCTTACAATATCACCTAAATGAAGGCCAAGTAATCCACTGGCATTACCTTTATTAATCGCAATCTCAAGATGATTACTGATCCCAAATAAACAAAGCTTTTCACCTTCGGGAACTTCATTATAATGCCAGCTTAAAAGAGAAATAGATTCATTTCTTTTAAAAAAGAGCGTAAAGTCACGGTTTCTTTGAACAGTTGTAAATATTTCTTTGGTGATATTGGTGATAATATTCTGAAATGAATCAATGTATATCACACTACCTCTAATGATGTCACGTTCAATTACCGGTTGAACGGTCATTTTTTCTTCAATTTCAGAAACTGATAAACCAATATCTGTAAGTTTTCCACCCTTTGCCAAGTGAGTAACAGCTTTTGGAAAAATATCTGATAATGGAAAGTGAAGATATTTTAAATCTTGCATAATATTTAGCTCCACAATCTCAGTGGGTTTCTCGTCAAAAAGAAGTGAAAATATTCCATTATCTGAGCCTACAAAATAATGTCCTCTATAGCTTAAAGCTAGATAACGTGTTTTTTCATTAAATACTGAATCAATTCCAATTAAATGTACTGTACCCTTTGGGAAATAATAAAATGCGTTCTTTAAAATAAATGCTGCCTGAGGAATGTTAAATGCAGAAACATGATGACTGATATCCACAATATTGGCATTAGGTAGCTGGCTCAGAATACTTCCTTTTAGAGCAGCCTGATAAAAATCTTTATGTCCAAGATCGGTCGTTAAAGTTATTATTGCCATTTAAAATGTGAATATTTATTGTTATTCTTGTTATAAATATTGTTGGTGCAAATATTCAATTTTAATCTCAAATAAATACCTCTCCACTAAAAATAAGCACAGCTTGAACGAACTTATTATAACAATCGAAAATGTAAACCCGCTAGTAATATGGGGTTCAAATAATGAATATTTTGAGATCATAAAACGAAATTTTCCAAAAATTAAAATTGTAGCCCGAGGGAATGATGTAAAAATACTCGGTGATGAAGCAGAAATCAATATTTTCAGGGTTAAGTTCGAGGAATTAATCAAACATATTGAAAAATTCCAATCTATCAATAATAACGATTTGGAGCAAATTTTAGGTACATCTATTCCTGAAATTACTGACACAGAAAACCAATCTTCAAAGGGTGGTGGTGGAGAACCTATTGTTTTTGGACCCAATGGCCTTGTAATCAAGGCAAGGACGGCCAATCAGCGAAAAATGGTGGATAGTATCATCAAAAATGATATAATTTTTGCGATAGGTCCTGCTGGTACCGGTAAAACATATACAGCTGTTGCATTAGCAGTTAGATCTTTGAAAAATAAGGAGATAAAACGAATTATATTAACCAGACCAGCGGTTGAAGCAGGCGAAAATTTAGGTTTTTTACCGGGAGATTTAAAGGAAAAAATAGATCCGTACCTCAGGCCTTTATACGATGCATTGGATGATATGATACCTGCAGATAAGCTAAAAATGTTTTTGGAAAACAGAACAATAGAGATTGCACCACTGGCATTTATGAGAGGCAGAACACTCGATAATTGTTTTGTAATCCTCGATGAAGCTCAAAATGCAACAGATCTTCAATTAAAAATGTTCTTGACTCGAATGGGGCCTACTGCAAAATTCATAGTTACTGGCGATGTGACACAGATTGATTTACCAAGAAAACAACAATCGGGTTTAAATACTGCACTAAAAATTCTTGGAGAAATAAAAGGTATAGATATCATTTATTTAAATGGAGATGATGTGGTTAGGCATAAGTTGGTTAAAAACATCCTAAGAGCGTATGGAGATATCCAGTAATTAATTTTGGTGGTAACTATTTTTTATTGAATTTTACAGTCAATACCAAAATCAATTTCAATGTCTGCAATTAAAGAAACACACTTCAATTTACCAGAGCAAAGTCACTTTTATAAAGGTAAGGTTCGTGATGTATATACTATAGGGAATAAGTTCCTTGTTATGGTTGTTACTGATAGAATATCTGCGTTTGATGTGGTTTTACCTGAACCCATTCCATTTAAAGGACAAGTTTTAAATCAAATAGCGGCCAAATTTCTGCAGGCAACTCTTGATATTGTCCCTAATTGGGTAATAGATGTTCCTGATCCAAATGTCACTATTGGAAAAATCTGCGAACCATTTAAGGTTGAAATGGTTATTAGAGGTTATTTGGCAGGACATGCATGGCGTGAATATCAAGCAGGAAAGCGCTCAGTTTGCGGAGTAACTTTACCAGAAGGTCTAAAAGAAAATGATAGATTACCTGAACCCATCATCACTCCAACTACAAAGGCTTCTGTAGGACATGACGAAGATATTTCCCGTGAAGAAATCATCAGTAGAAATATTGTA
>CAIJME010000499.1 GCA_903821625.1 uncultured Sphingobacteriales bacterium
AATATGCCCTGCGCAGTTTCAGGACGTAGATATACTTCATCAGATCCTTCGGCCATGGCACCCATTTGGGTTGAAAACATCAAATTAAACTGCCTCACATCTGTCCAATTTCTTGTTCCCGAAACAGGACAAACAATTTCATGCTGTTCAATCAGATTTTTTAATTGACTTAGATCATCTGCAGCTAATGCGGCATCCATATCGGCTTGTAATTGATTCGCTTTTTCTGATTTGCCGTCTTTTACATAACGTGCAATTTTATCTTCAATCAGATTATCTGCACGGTACCGTTTTTTGGAATCTTTATTATCAATCATCGGGTCAGCAAAGCCATCAACATGCCCGCTTGCTTTCCAGATCTTGGGATGCATAAAAATAGCTGAATCGATACCTACAATATTCTCATTCAACTGCACCATACTTTTCCACCAGTAGGTCTTGATATTATTCTTTAATTCAGATCCAAGTTGCCCGTAATCATATACGGCACTTAAACCATCATATATTTCACTAGAAGGAAATACAAAACCATATTCCTTGGTGTGAGAAACTACATTCTTAAAAAGTTCTTCGTTGTTTTTGCTCATAACATTGCAAAGATAGTATTGGAAATTAATTTTCCCCTCTTTAGTGATAGGTTTTAAGTTTTATTGCTAAATCTAGTTTAAACGAAGCTAAATCTCGTAAATTTTAGTGGTATGCTTTAATTTGACACAAGGGGAATTTAATTTACTCATTTACTAATTCACGCATTTGCTAATTTTCTCATTTAAGCATTCTAAACACTAACTTTGTATTATGAGCATTGAAGTAGTAGATCTGTGTAAAACTTATGGAAATCAAAAAGCAATTGATGGGATCTCATTTAAGGCTCTTCCTGGTAGCGTTCTTGGGTTTTTAGGCCCAAATGGTGCCGGAAAATCGACTACAATGAAGATTTTGACTTGCTTTATTCCTCCAACATCAGGAACTGCCCATATTTGTGGTTTTGATGCCAGAACACATTCAATGGAAGTTAGACGTCATATCGGTTACCTACCTGAACATAATCCGCTTTATCTGGATATGTATGTAAGGGAGGCTCTTGCCTTTATTGGATCAATCCAAAAAATTGATCAAACAGAAAAACGGATTAATGAGGTAATTGAACGATGCGGGCTTGGCGATGAACAGAACAAGAAGCTTGGAGCCTTATCAAAAGGATATCGCCAAAGAGTAGGGCTTGCTCAGGCTATTCTTGCTGATCCAAAAGTTTTGATTTTGGATGAACCTACCTCCGGACTTGATCCGAACCAGGTAATTGCTATTCGAGCCTTGATTAAAGATCTTTCCAAAACAAAAACAGTTGTGGTTTCTACGCACATTATGCAGGAGGTAGAGGCAATTTGTGAAAATGTGATCATCATCAACAAGGGTAAAATAGTTGCTGACGACACCTTAACTGGTTTAAAATCAAAGTATAACAATAAAAGTCTGGAGAACATCTTTATTGAACTTACTGGTTCAAATGTTCAACAAGCCGAAAATATTTAGTTAAAATTGTTCCTAAATTAAAAACCAAATAAACTAAGTGATCAGTATCCTTTTTAAAGAAATTGCCGGGTTTTTTACTTCATGGGTTGCCTATATCATTATGGCTGCTTTTATGCTGGTGACAGGCCTTTTTCTGTGGGTTTTCCCCGAATCTAGTATTCTGGATTACGGCTATGCTGGATTAGATAGTTTTTTCAATATTGCTCCCTATTTATTTATTTTCTTGGTTCCTGCAATAACTATGCGCGCCATTGCAGAGGAAAAAAAAGAGGGAACATTCGAGCTTTTAGCAACCCGACCACTCAGCGATTGGGATATTTTATTTGGCAAATTTCTTGCTTGTTTGGCCATCGTTTTGCTGACTCTTTTGCCCACGCTAATTTATTATTTCAGCATTCATCAATTAGGAATAACCAATGGTAATATAGATACAGGCGCAGTGATTGGTTCTTATATTGGCTTGGTTTTACTGACATCAGCATTTACTTCAATTGGTCTATTTACTTCCTCCTTAAGCAATAATCAGATCATCTCTTTTACAATTGCCGTATTTCTTTGCTTCTTTTCATTTAGTGGTTTCGACTCCATTAGCTCCATCATCTCTTTGCAGCAAATTGGAAGTTTTTTAACTGAATTAGGAATTAATCAGCATTATCAATCAGTTAGCAGAGGTGTTCTTGATACCCGTGATTTGATCTATTTTCTGAGTTTCAC
>CAIJME010000500.1 GCA_903821625.1 uncultured Sphingobacteriales bacterium
ACATGAAAAAGAATCCGTACGTTTTTTTGGATTATACCATTGAAAAAAACAATAAGAAATATTCTCGTTTGGTTCGTTATACCTGGCAAAAAGATACACTATTGAGTCCAATGGTATTGATGGAAATTCCGGCTGCTTTAGGACATAATGGATCAAGAATTGTAGTTAATGCTGGTCTGGTTTATTGGGCTACCGGCGATGCCATGAGTCTGGTTGATTCTCAGGATCCTAAAACACCTAATGGCAAGATATTAAGAATGAATATTGATGGTTCTGTCCCTGCTGATAATCCGATGAAGGGAAATCCTGTTTGGGCATGGGGCTTTCGAAATATTCAAGGAATGGCGTTTTCAAAAAGCGGCCAACTTTATACTTCAGAACATGGCGACACCAATGATGATGAAGTAAATCTAATTAGTAAAAACAGGAATTATGGCTGGCCTACAGTTCAGGGTTTTGCAGAAAGTGTTGCCGAAACTTCATTTAAGGATTTAAATAACACGGTTGACCCACTAAAAGCATGGACTCCCACCATTGGTCCTGCGGGTCTTGATTATTATGCTTCAGATAAGATTCCGGGATTAAAGAATTCGCTTTTACTGGTTTCCTTAAAAGGAAAGAGCTTAAGGGTGCTTAAATTGGATGATGCTGGTAAAAAAGTACTTACCGAAGATATTTATTTCGAAAACAAGTTTGGTAGGATCAGAGATTTGTGTGTTTCTCCTGCCGGAGATATTTATTTGGCAACGAGCAACCGCGACTGGAATCCGGTAGCAGGTTTTCCAAGGCCTGAAGATGATCGAATCATAAAGATTTCCAATCTAAGTAAATCTGATCCTCAAAATTCACTTTCTTCGATGGCGGCAGGTTCAAAGGCAGAAACTTTATATCTGCAGTATTGTGCCTCCTGCCATAAGGAAAATGGTTTAGGTGTTAAGGGTACTTTTCCCTCCTTACAAAATTCACAAACCGTGGTTCTTAATCCAAAAGAGCTGATTAAAAAGATTTTGATAGGTTCAACCGGTCCGGCAACTATTAATGGCGTTATCTATGATTCAGTAATGCCCTCTTTCGCTTTTATGAAAGATGAAGATCTGTTGGATATTTTAAGCTATATACGTTCCATGGGATCGAGCCATGCAGTTCCAATTAAGCCAGAGCTAGTTAAGCAGGTTAGGGCAACTTTGAATAAATAAATGGTATTTATTTTAGATGAATTGTGATTATAAATATTCCATTTTAATTTCTTTTTCATACCGATATTAAACTTCTCTGTTTGTTTATTGAATTCTAGTACTAAGATCAGCTATTTAGGTATATTAGGAGATTAAGGCGAATGAATGAAGAATTAATCCACAGTTCTAAAGCCTAATAGAAATCAAATGAATTTTAAAAATAAACCATTTCAGTACTGATAGAAAAACTTTTCTATTGGTCAGAGTTAGCTTATGATTGATTATTATTTTATCAATATTGGGTTTTCTTTCTATTGAACATTATTGAAAAATATATTTTCATGCCTAAAAAGAAATTATTCCTGACAATTCGTTCTTTTTGGAAGAAACTAGGACCTGGATTAATAACCGGTGCAAGTGACGATGATCCGTCTGGAATTGCAACTTACTCGCAGGCGGGGGCACAATATGGACTTTCAACCTTATGGACTGCCTTGATCACCTTTCCTTTAATGGCTGCAATCCAGGAAATGTGTGCTCGAATCGGTTTAGTTACTGCTAAAGGATTAACAGGTACACTGCGAGATCATTACTCCAGACCGATTCTTTACCTGATGGTTTTATTTAGTTTTCCGGCCATCGTCATGAATATCGGAGCAAATATTGCAGGTATGGGAGCCGTAGGGAATCTTTTAATTCCGACTATCCCTGCAGCGTTTTTTAGCATTGGTTTTACTGCTTTGCTTTTTGTACTCATTATCTATTTACCCTACAGGAAGTTTGCTGCTATCCTGAAATATCTTTGCATTGTACTTCTAGTTTATTTGATTGTTCCTTTTTTGTATGAGCAGGATTGGCTCGCTATTCTCAAGGGTACCTTAATTCCCAAAATCACATTTGATAAAAAATACATCAGCATTCTTGTCGGGATTCTTGGCACAACACTCTCTCCTTATCTTTTCTTTTGGCAGGCTACCATGGCGGCAGAAGACAATATTCACAAAAGTAAGAAAATTATAATCGACAAGAAAATATTAGATGATAT
>CAIJME010000501.1 GCA_903821625.1 uncultured Sphingobacteriales bacterium
CCGGGTCTTTTGAATTACGGTCGGTATAAACCGGAACTCCAATCTGTCCACCAAGAACTTCCAGCTGATCAATCGCTGCAGGGCGATAAACGTCGCCAGCAACCAGCAAAGGTTTTTTATTCTTTTGTGTTAACAGATAATTGGCAAGTTTACCAGAAAATGTAGTCTTACCCGCACCGTTTAATCCGGCAATCAGTATGATCGTTGGATTTGCAGAAATAATTAATTCCTCAGCAGTTCCACCCATTAAGGCTGCCAGCTCATCGTTCATGAGCTTGGTTAGTAACTGTCCAGGCGATATGGAGGTCAGTACATTGAGCCCGAGTGCTTTTTCTTTGACATCATCGGTAAATGCTTTGGCAGTTTTATAGTTAACGTCGGCATCCAGAAGAGCTTTGCGTATCTCTTTCATGGTTTCGGCCACGTTTATTTCCGTTATGCTTCCTTGCCCTTTTAATATCTTAAAGGCTCTGTCAAGTTTATCCTGTAAATTTTCAAACATCGTATCAATCAGCTTTTAGCTCATACAAAGTTAATCTTTCTGAACAATAGGACTAAAATAATTGTTGTTTCTGCCTAGAATCTGTTCAAAACTTTAAAAATTGGAAGAAAAGAGTAACATTAACATTGCTTTGTATGGAATTTTGGTACAATTTAATTTCTTTGCATCCTGATAATTTGTGAATGAAATTTGGGCGGGTATTAATATTAGTTTTTCTTCTACTTGGTAATTGCTGTGTTGCGCAGGAAATTAAAAAATTTACTGCAACCAGGACAGATTATTCTCCTAAAATTGATGGAATTTTAAATGACCGGATTTGGAACGAGGTGAAAGCTGCTAGTGGCTTTATTGAGATTAAACCAATTCCAGGTCGTATTGAAAGCTATGACAGAAGAACCGAGGTCAAAATTGTTTACGATAATTCGGCGATTTACATTGGTGCTAGAATGTATGATGAACCGGATAGCATTGTCAAGGAAGTTGTAACTCGCGACCAGCTTGGCAATTCAGATATTCTGGGGATTGTTTTTGATACGTATCTTGATCGCATAAATGCCTTTGGTTTTTATGTTAACTCCACGGGTGCTCAGTTTGATGCAAAATACTCACAGTCGGGAAGAGAAGATGTTAGCTGGGATGCCGTTTGGGAAAGCCAGGTAAAAATTGATAGCCTGGGCTGGACCGCAGAATTAAAGATTCCGTATTCTGCCATTAGGTTTGGTTCAAATGATGTTCAGGAATGGGGGTTAAACATGACCCGCCGCCGTCAAAAAATTAATCAGCAAACCAGCTGGAACTTTATAGATCCCAAAGTTGCTGGTTTTATCAATCAGGAAGGCGAATTAAGTGGAATAAAGGGAATTAAGGCGCCAGTAAGATTGTCGTTTTCACCCTATCTTTCTTCTTCCGTCAATAACTATCCCCATAATCAGCCCGGAATAAAAAATACATTGAGCACATTTAATGGTGGAATGGACATTAAATATGGTATTAATCAAAGTTATACTCTTGACATGACTCTTGTTCCTGATTTTGGGCAGGTTCGATCTGATAATCAGGTTCTTAATCTTAGCCCTTTTGAAGTTAGGTTCAATGAAAACCGCCAGTTTTTTACTGAAGGGACCGAACTATTCAATAAAGGAAATCTTTTTTATTCCAGGCGCATCGGATCTAATCCTGCCTATTCAGCAAATATTAGTTCGAAGATCCTTCCTGGTGAGATCGTAAAAGAAAATCAGTTGGAAAGCAAACTGCTCAACGCTACAAAAATTTCAGGCCGGTCACAAAATGGGTTGGGTATAGGTTTTTTTAATGCGGTCACAAAACGGGGCTATGCCACGGTACAAAACAGTACTGGCGAGGAACGTCTGATTGAAACACAACCCTTAAGCAATTATACTATTCTGGTATTGGATCAATCTTTAAAAAACAATAGTTCAGCAAGTTTTGTAAACACGAATGTTTTGCGACAGGGATCTGCCTATGATGCAAATGTGAATGCATTTTTGTTTAATCTCAATAACAAACAGAACGTTTATAATGTTAATGGTGCTGCCAAACTGAGTCATGTTGGACCAGAGATCCCGGGTAATTCTGCCATCAACGGGTATTATTATGAGATTGAAGCAGGTAAAAAAAGCGGAAATTTTACCTGGCGTTATTCCTATGATCTGACCGACGAAAATTATGACCCCACAGATCTAGGTTATTTTAATAATAACAACTTCATCCGAAACTCCATTGATTTCGGGTACAATAGTTTTAGTCCAGGTAAAATTTTTAATCGCTATAATACCTATTTTGGAATTTTTCGTACCGAGCGATTCAATCCACGTACCTATCAATCTTCAAGAGCTTCTGCCGGCGGATATTTTGAATTTAAAAATTTCTGGTCAGTGAGTATGGATTTTTATCGATAGTTCATTGGAAAGGATTTTTATGAGCCCCGTGTAGCAGGACGAGAGTTCAGTACTCCTGCCAGTAGTTCTGGAAATTTTACGTTAAGATCAAATAGAGCTAAAAAATATAATGCAAGCGTATTTTTCTCTGCCAGGTTTAGGGAGCAGTTCAGTGGTGTGGGATATAGTGCCGGGTTTTTTCAAAATTTCAGGGTTAAGAAAAGGCTTACTCTTGGACTTGACTTTAATATCCAACCTCAATATGACTATTCTGCCTGGCTTGGCATAAGTAGTAACAAGGATGTGATCTTTTCAAGGTTTGACAGGAGTACAGTGGAAAGTTCAATGGATGCTACCTATACCTTTAGCAGCAATATGGGTTTAATGGTAAGGGCTAGACATTATTGGTCAAACCGCAGGAATAAAGAATATTATATTCTTACGGCCGATGGCGGGTTACAGAGCCATGATGGCGCTGAATTTAAAGGCGCTCATACCAATTATAATATTTTTAATGTAGATTTTATTTATTCCTGGCGCTTTGCTCCCGGCAGCGAATTGAGTTTGGCTTATAAAAATGTTGTGCAAGACATGGAAACAGAAAATAGG
>CAIJME010000502.1 GCA_903821625.1 uncultured Sphingobacteriales bacterium
CAAAGCGCATCATACCCTAGAAAAACATACGCTAACTAAATGGCAGCTGAGCTGGAAAGATCAGCTGGCAGCTTTTTATGGTAACTGGCTGCATGAGGGTCAGTTTCATGATCCAATCATGCGCAATATCGAAGCATTCCTTTCGGATACACAAGAAACCGTTTCGGGAAAAGTATTTGTTAAATTGAATCCTTACCGTTTCCAGATTATTGGAATTGAGTCTGTGCATGACTTGATGTCGAATAAATTCGGAAGCTATGGTGAAATGAATAATTCATGGTCGGGAGAGGATGTGAAAGGGTTTTCAAAGATCTTTGGTAACCAGACCATGATCTGGCATCGGGTAAACGATAATAAATAAGGAATGGAAGCTATCAGGATAGGAATTGTAGGTGGTGCTGGATATACCGGTGGAGAATTGCTCAGAATACTGGTCAATCACCCGCGTGTAGAAATTGTTTTTGTGCATAGTAAAAGCAATGCAGGAAAGCCAGTTTCTAATGTTCATACTGACCTGATTGGTGATACTGATATTAGATTTTCAGATACTATTTCTCAGGATATTGATGTATTGTTTCTCTGTGTTGGACATGGCGATGCAAGGAAATTTCTAGATGTTAACTCAATAGCCGAACGTATAAAAATTATAGACCTTTCTCAAGATTTCAGATTAAGTCATAATTCAGTACATGGAAACCGAAATTTCGTTTATGGCTTGCCTGAATTAAATAAGGAAAATATTAAAAATGCAGCTAATATTGCCAATCCGGGTTGTTTTGCCACCTGCATACAGATCGGATTATTGCCATTGGCAGCATCCGGAAATCTGAATGCTGAAGTGCATATCAATGCTACAACGGGCTCAACCGGTGCCGGACAAAGTCCGGGTGCTACCACCCATTTTAGTTGGAGAAATAATAATCTTTCCATCTACAAAGCATTTGAGCATCAGCATTTGAATGAGATCGGTGAGAGTTTAATGCACTTGCAAAAAGATTTTAACAAAGAGCTTTCTTTCATTCCTCAACGGGGTAATTTTACTCGGGGTATCCTGGCAACGATGTACCTGGAAAGCAATTTGTCATTGGAAGATGCCCAACAGATTTATACCCACTATTATGCTTCTCATCCTTTTACACATTTAAGCAAGGAAAATATTGATCTGAAGCAGGTGGTGAATACAAATAAGGCCTTGGTTTATCTTGAAAAGCATGGCAGTAAACTGTTTATCATCAGCATTATAGATAATTTACTAAAAGGAGCCAGCGGCCAGGCGGTACAGAATATGAATTTGATGTTTGGCTTGGATGAAGCGGAGGGTTTGAGGTTGAAGGGGATGGGGTTTTGAGTTATAGGTTATAAGTTATAGGTTATAAGTTATAGGTTTTAGGTTATAAGTTATAAGTAGTAGGTTTTAATTTTTTTTGACTGAATATTTGATATAAAATAAATTTAAAATGATTTATCTAGGGTATTTGATAATGGGCTTTCGACGATGGGGTTAAATCTAGGACCGGTAGCTAACTAAATTATATTGGCTTAATCAGATTTTTTAAGTTTATGAATGCAAAATTATAAAAACTTAAATGTGTGGGTTAAATCACATGAGATTACCCTTAAAATTTACGGCCTCACTAAAGGTTTTCCGAAAGAAGAAATTTATACTTTAACAAGTCAGATTAAAAGGTGTTCATCTTCAATCCCTGCAAATATAGCTGAAGGTTGTGGTAAGAATTCTAATAAAGACCTGGGAAGATTTTTGAATATTGCATTGGGTTCAGCTAACG
>CAIJME010000503.1 GCA_903821625.1 uncultured Sphingobacteriales bacterium
AGAAATAAGAAATTAATTTGTAAAAGAGTCTAATTTCAGGATTGATTAGAATCTTATTTTTTTTCTTAAAAAAGAATTAGAAATTAATTTAAACAAGAAACTCAAACTTGGCAGAAACCCAGTTATTAAGCTCTAAATAATTTTTAAATATAAATCCATTTGAAATACATTTTTCTTTAATGATGGTTAGATCAGGTTCTTCATAAAAGCCACTAAGAAATAGTATGGTACCTGGTTTTGCTACTTCAGAATACCGATTCAATTGATCAAGCAGAATATTGCGATTTATATTAGCCAGAATAGTATCAAATTTCTGATCAGGAATCACTTCTTTAGATCCGCACAAAACCCGAATAGTATTAATTCCATTAATTTCAGAGTTTTCAATTGTACTCTCAAAACAAATCTCATCAAAATCAATAGCTAAAACTTGTTTTGCACCCATTTTTGAAGCTAGTATTGCAAGAATTCCGGTACCGCAACCCATATCCAGAACGTTCTGTCCTTTGAAGTTTTCGCCAAGCATGAATTCCATCATCAGGGCAGTAGTTTGATGATGGCCAGTCCCGAAAGCCATCTTTGGGTCAATAACTATCTCATATTCATATTCTGGATGAGGTTCATGAAATGTTGCACGAATATAACAGCGATCTGCAACCTGAAGAGGCTCAAAATTACTTTCCCATATTTCATTCCAATTTTGATGAGGAATAGGTTTAGCAGCGAATGTAAATGAGAACATATCATCATACACTACCATCAATTGTTCAATTGCATCTGTATTGAATTCTGATAATGGAATATACGCTTTAAAACCAGGTTCGAAATCTTCAAAAGTATCAAAGCCGATTTCGGATAATGAATTGATCAGTAAATCTTTATGAAAATCTTCTGTAGTAGAAAGATTAAATATTACTTCGCTGTAAATCATTATTAACTCAGTGCTTTGATAATATCCACAAAATCTTGGGCTTTTAATGAAGCTCCTCCTATCAATCCGCCATCAATATCTGCTTTTGCAAAAAGCTCAGCAGCATTTTTGGGATTACAGCTTCCTCCATATAAAATTGTCATATTGTTTGCTAAATCCTGATCATATTTATCAGCCAATAAGTTTCTTATAAAAGAATGGATTTCCTGTGCTTGCTCCGGGCTAGCAGTTAGGCCAGTACCAATTGCCCAAACAGGCTCATAAGCAAGAACCATTTTACGATAATCTGCTCCTTGAAGATGAAATGATGCTTCAGTAATTTGTTCTTTTATCACTTCAAAATAGGTCTCACTATTTCTTTGTTCTAAAGTTTCACCAATGCAAAATATCGGCGATAAGCCATTTTTCAGAACAACATCAAGCTTTTGAGCCAATAAAGAATTAGACTCTGCAAAATACAACCTACGTTCTGAATGCCCAATTATGACGTAAGATGCACCAGCTGAAGCGATAATTGAGGCTGAAACTTCACCTGTAAATGCTCCGCTATCTGCTTGATGACAATTCTGTGCCCCTATTGACAAGTTAGTATTTGGATCTACTATTTGCGATAAGCTGCTCAAATGAGTATAGGGCGGACAAATAATTACCTCTTGATCTGCCTTCACTTCCTCCTTGAGAAGTTGCTGAATTTCATTAAAAAGTTGAACCCCTTTTTCAAGGTCTATATTCATTTTCCAGTTACCGGCAACAATTTTTTTTCTCATTCTATATTTTCAATAAATTAAAATCTTCTGTATTTGACTGTTAGCTCAAAAATATGAGTCAAAATATTCTGCTCCATTTCATTGAAATCAATATTTTTTCGTGCGTATACTTTCATAGCAGTTTCAAACATACTTTTTAATGAATAAACCTCGCGGCCCTGGTTCCCACCCCAAGAAAAATCAGGAATAAAGTTTCTGGGGAACCCAGATCCAAAAAGATTTGCACCAACTCCTACTACTGTACCTGTGTTGAACATGGTATTAATCGCACATTTAGCATGGTCGGCCATTATTAAACCACAAAACTGCAATCCGGTTTTTCTAAAATTTTCGTTTGAATAATCCCATAAACGTACTTCCGCATAATTATTCTTCATATTCGAATTATTGCTATCGGCGCCAATATTACACCATTCACCTAAAACTGAGTTTCCTAGATATCCTTCATGACCCTTGGCAGAATTTGCAAATATGACTGAATTATTGATCTCACCGCCAGCTTTTGAGTGCGGGCCAATGGTTGTCATTCCATAAATCTTGGCTCCCATTTTTAATAATGCAGCTTCACACAAGGCAAATGAACCTCGAATATGACAGCCTTCCATAACAGTAGATCCTTGCCCTAGATAAATTGGGCCCGTTCTGGAATTAAACGTTGAACATTCGGCATCAACACCTTCTTCAACAAAAACCTGATTTCCCAGAATAATATTCGTGTTACTCAGGCTAGCTGATGTGCGCCCATTAGTCAGCAATTCAAAATCTTTACGGAGTTCATGATCATTCAAGGAAAAAATATGTTCAGGATAGGCAACCCTGGTAATAGTATTGAGGTATTCAACTCTTTTATAAGCCGAAAGTTTATTGATATTAAATTCTTTTACTGCCGCTTCATTTAATTGAACAGCAATCAATAACTGATCATAAAAAAGGGCTTCTCCCTCTTTAATTTTAGCTAGAGCATCCAACAATCCATTATCAGGACAAATAGCAGAATTGATCAGTAAATTATCAGAATCAATTATTAGAGGGTATTTTTCCTGTAGGTATTCTTCAGTTAGGTAGGAGATTTCAGCATTCAAATAACGCTTCCACTTATCTGCAATGGTCAATATACCTATTCTGAATTCAGAAACAGGCCTTGTAAAAGACAAGGGCAATAAATTAGTACGAAACTGATCGTCAAAAAGAATTATACCCATATAACAAAAATAAAAAAAGTCCCGACCTAAAGAGCCGGGACTTATAATTATTATTTACAATAAAATTATTTTTTTTCGTAACGGGTACGGAATTTATCGATACGACCAGCGGTATCAACCAATTTCATTTTACCTGTGTAGAATGGGTGTGAGGTGTGTGAAATCTCTAATTTTATTAGTGGATATTCGTTACCATCTTCCCATTTAATACTTTCTTTAGTATCAATACATGACTTAGTTAAGAAAGAATATTCGTTAGACATGTCCTTGAACACAACTAATCTGTAATTTTTGGGATGCAATTCAGCTTTCATCTTCAATACTTTTTAAGAGGTGCAAATATAGGAAAAAATATTTTTACTTAAAAGGTTAATTGTAAATATTCTGAAGAAAAGAGGAATGATGGATAGTTTAAGCTTAATTAAGGAGTGTTTATTTCCTGTGGTTGGTGTATATCACCGACCACTTTCCATGTGCTTGGTGTTGTAACCGACCAATGATATAATCCCGCTTGGTTTAGACTAAAAATTTTTTTTGTGTTGGAAAGCAGGGTCTGTTATTCTTCAATGGCAATGGTCCTTTTGCTGGGCTGTCCGCAACCATGTAACACAGGCTTAAGTAAAATAAACCTTGCCGGAGGAAGTAGCTTAGGGCTATTTTATATTTGTTATTAAACAGGATACGTGCCCTAACTACCCCGGAGGAAAGGGCTGAACTAAGCTATAAAACGCAGGTATTGATTTCCAAAATCATTTCCCTATGGCTGGTGTTATCACCGACCATTTGATAGATCTTGCTTGGCACGGTGTGAACACCGACTTAAGGGAAAAACATCCTTAAACTGTATATTATCAAAATAGCTTATTTGATCTCCTGGCAAAGTTCAATCAACACCCCATGGGCAGATTTTGGATGAATGAAACAAACTAGCTTATTATCTGCGCCCTTTTTGGGAACTTCATTTAATAACTCGAACCCTTCGGCCTTGAGCCGAGCCATTTCTTCTACAATATTTTCAACAGCAAAGGCAATATGATGGATACCTTCACCTCTCTTTTCAATAAACCCATGAATAGAACTTTCATCAGAACTTGCTTCAAGCAATTCAATCTTACTTTCACCCACTTTAAAAAATTCAGTAATCACCTGTTCAGAAGCAATCTCTTCCGTTTTATAACTTTTATACCCCAATAGCCTTTCATATAGAGACGAGGCCTCTCTTAAGCTTTTAACGGCAATCCCAATGTGTTCTATCTTATCCATGACTGTATTAATATGTCATAAAAATGACCATTTTATCTATACCTACATAGACAAAATTGATAATTAGTGAAAAATATATTTCATATCTTTGTGTGAAATTAAACGATACAACAAAATATTAAAAATGGATTTGCCTATATACTTAGATAATAATGCTACAACACCAATGGATCCACGGGTTCTTGATGCCATGTTACCCTATTTTAATGCAAAATTCGGGAACGCTGCAAGCAGGAATCATGCGTTTGGATGGGCTGCAGAAGAAGGTGTTGATTACGCACGTGAGCAGGTTGCAAAGTTGATCGGAGCAAATGAAAAGGAAATAATTTTCACATCAGGAGCTACTGAGTCAGATAATCTTGCTATCAAGGGTGTATTTGAGATGTATAAAGATAAAGGGAATCACATTGTTACCTGCGTTACTGAACACAAAGCAGTAATAGATGCATGTAAACACGTTGAAAAACTGGGAGGTGAAGTTACCTACCTTGGAGTTAAATCTGACGGACTAATTGACCTGGCCGAGTTGGAAGCTGCAATGACAGAAAAAACCATTCTTGTAGCGATCATGTACGGTAATAATGAGATTGGAGTTATTCAACCCGTTAGAGAAATCTCTGCAATTGCACACAAACATGGAGCCTTATTCATGACAGATGCTGTTCAGGCTGTTGGTAAAATACCGGTTGATGTAAACGCTGATGGAATCGACTTGATGGCATTCACAGGACATAAAATGTACGGACCGAAAGGGGTTGGAGCATTATATGTTCGCCGTAAAAACCCAAGAGTTAAAGTTACTGCACAAATGGACGGTGGAGGTCATGAAAGAGGAATGCGTTCAGGAACTTTAAATGTTCCGGGAATTGTTGGTCTGGGAAAAGCAGCTGAACTTTGTCGCCTAGAAATGGATGATGAAGCAAAACGTCTTTCTAAATTACGTGATAAATTACAGATTGAACTTACAGTTCTAGAAGAAAGTTATGTAAACGGCAATACCGATCATCGTTTACCTCATGTCGCAAATATTTCGTTCAAATATGTTGAAGGTGAAGGACTGATGATGGCCATGAAAGATCTGGCAGTTTCTTCAGGTTCAGCTTGTACATCTGCATCATTAGAGCCGTCATACGTATTGAAAAGCCTTGGACTTTCTGATGACCTAGCACACTCTTCCATACGTTTTGGCCTAGGTCGATTCACAACAGATGAAGAAGTTGACTTCGCGATCAAACAAACTCTGAAGGCAGTTAATCACCTTCGCGATCTGTCACCACTTTGGGAAATGTTCAAAGAAGGCATTGATTTGGATAAAATTGAATGGGCTGAGCATTAGTAAGATATAAGTACTAAGTAATAAGTAATAAGTTAGCTTCATTTCATAATAGCTCTTCATACTTCATACTTCATGCCTCAGATAACAGATAACAGACAACTTACAAAAGACAACAGATACTAAATATAAAAAAAATGGCATACTCAGAAAAAGTAATCGATCATTATACCCACCCACGCAATGTTGGGACTCTTGATAAAAGCAGCACTAAAGTTGGAACTGGCTTAGTTGGTGCTCCGGAATGTGGCGACGTGATGCGCTTACAGATAGAAGTTGATGAAAATCACATGATCACTGATGCAAAATTCAAAACATTTGGATGCGGATCAGCAATTGCGTCTTCTTCTCTTGCAACCGAATGGTTGAAAGGCAAATCCATAGATGATGCAATGAAGATTGATAACATGGATATTGTTGAAGAACTTGCACTTCCACCCGTTAAAATACATTGTTCAGTTTTAGCTGAAGATGCAATCAAAGCAGCAATCAATGACTACCGTGTAAAAAATGGTTTAGAGGCCTTAGCATCGGCTAAATCTCACCACTAAGAATCATCATGGCTGAAAACAGCTTTGGATTTTAAGTAATAAAAAATGGTAACAGTTACAGATAAAGCAAAAAGTAAGGTTGAACAATTAATGTCTGAAAACCAACTCGATAGGAGTTATTTTCTGCGTGTTTCTGTTCAGGGTGGTGGTTGTTCTGGCTTATCTTACAAAATGGATTTTGACAATGAAGAGAAACCCGGAGATCAATTTTTTGAAGATCAGGGTATTCGACTTGCACTCGATATGAAATCATTTCTCTACCTCGCTGGTACAGAACTTGACTTTTCGGACGGTTTAAATGGCAAAGGCTTCAATTTCATTAATCCAAATGCATCCCGAACTTGCGGATGTGGTGAAAGTTTCTCCGTATAAATTATTGATAATCAATCTGTAAACATCTTTTACAGAAGAATAAATAAAAGCAAAAGGCTCATTCATGAGTCTTTTGCTGTTATACAGGTAATCTATTATACTTGTTTATTATAAATTTTCATATTCTTTCACAATGAATCAAATTACAAAGTCTACTACAGTCCCTAATTTACTGAGGAATGTAGTCGGGTACGTTCACGATGAAAATACAACCTTTTTACTTCATAAAGTAAAGGAGAACTGGGTCGAGATCAGTTATAAGCATGTATTAGACAACGCAGATGCTATTTCAAGTTATTTTCTGGAGATGGGAATTTCTAAGGGCGACCGTCTGGCTCTGATTATCGAAAATTCTGTCGACTGGATTTATTATGATCAAGGCCTTCAACAGATTGGCGGAGTAAATGTTTCTATCTATCCTACTCTTTCAGAAACTGAAATAGAATATATTTTGAACGATTCAGGAGCCAAAACATTACTTGCAGGAAGTCCTTTCCTATTCAGAAAAGTTTTAAAAATTGCTAATAATTGCCCCAATCTTCAGAGAATCATCCCAGTTTTTGATGATTACCAAAAATATCTTCCCGATTCAGAACTAAATGCAGGAGTGATTAGTTTAAAAAGCTTAATCGAGGAAGGTGAAAAAACTTTAGACCAATATCAAAAGAAGATCGAAATTGCAAGAGAAGCCATCCTTCCAAGCGATCTAACATCTCTTATTTATACCTCTGGAACAACCGGAACACCAAAAGGAGTGATGTTAACCCATTCCAATTTCGTGCAAAATGTTAAAGTTTGCTTGGAACAAATACCAGTCATTAATAAAGATGACCTTTTCCTTTCATTTCTTCCTTTATCTCATGTATTTGAGCGTACAGCAACCTATCATGTATGTTGCGCGGTAGGTAGTAAAATAGCTTTTGCACAAAGCCTTGAGCTCCTTGCAAAAAATATGGCAGAAGTAAAACCTACTGTTATGAGTTGTGTTCCTCGTTTACTTGAGCGAATTCATGATAAGGCAATGAAAAATGGCACATCGGCCGGCGGCCTTAAAGCAAAGATCTTTTTATCTTCCATTGAAACGGGGAAAGAATTCAGGGAAGTTCATGAAGCTGGAAAAAAGCCAAGTTTAATATTAGGTATCAAGAAGTCTATCGCAGAAAAGCTAGTTTTCAGTAAGATCAAGGAAAAAACTGGTGGTCGTTTAAAATTCATGCTTTCGGGTGGAGCGGCCCTTCCTAAAAATGTGGGCGAGTTTTTTGGAAATCTAGGCATAAAGGTGTTGGAAGGATTTGGATTGACAGAAACCTCTCCAGTTATGGCGGTAACTGAATATCATAGACAAGTATATGGAACTGTTGGCCGTATCATTCCAGGTATTGAAGTTGCCATTCAGGATGTTGAAAATAAAAATATTATTTCTACACAAACGAATAAAAGTTTTGATGAGAACTTTGAATGTATTGAAGGAGAAATTATTGTGAGAGGACATTGTGTGATGAAAGGATATTGGAATAAGCCTTTAGAAACTGCCGAAGTAATTGATAAAGATGGCTGGTTCCATACTGGTGATATTGGAAGATATTATAAAGGCAATCTGCAAATCACTGACAGAATCAAGAATATGTTGGTCAATGCCTATGGTAAAAATATTTATCCAACTCCTGTTGAAAACACCTACTTAAAGAGCCCAAAAATTGAGCAGATATTTTTAATCGGAGATAAAAGAGAATATGTAACTGCCATTGTTGTTCCTTCAAAAGAAGTTCTTCAGGAAACTTTTAACTTAAAAGAAGAGTTCTTTCAGGAGCAGGATTCATTCATAAGGGATCAAAATATACTGGAATGGTTAAATGCCGATATTCGCAAATATTCAAATGAGCTGGCTAAGTTTGAACGCTTAAAATCATTTTTGGTGAAGCGAAACCCCTTCAGCATTGAAGAAGGAGAAATCACTCCTACTTTGAAAGCAAAAAGAAAAGTGATTGAGAATAAATATTCTGAAGATATTAATGATATGTATTTGCAGGAGACGGAGGCGGATTAGAAGGGGAAAGGGGAAAGGGGAAAGCGGAAAGCGGAAAGGGGAAAGCGGAAAGCTAAAAGGGGAAAGCGGAAAGCTACAAGGGGAAAGCTGAAAGGGGAAAGCAGAAAGATTAAAGGTGAATTGATTTAATATTCATTGGGAAATTGCGGTTTTTTGTTCTTTCTTTTATGGGAGCTAAGCTTTCTTATCATTATTACCGCGAAAACCCTATTTTTGCAGAAATTTTAAATCAATGAGCATCGGATTATCTGAACTGGAGATTATGCGCCGTGAGGCCTTGGGTGAATTACGAAAACTGGGGATTGACCCTTATCCACCTGAAGCTTTCGAAGTAAATGTAACCGCACAGGATATTTTAAACAATTACGAGCGGGATAAAACCTCGTATAAAAATATTCATTTTGCAGGTAGAATAATGAGTCGTCGCATTATGGGGAGTGCTTCATTTGCAGAGCTTCAAGACTCTACCGGCAGAATTCAAGCCTATATTAATCGTGACGAGATTTGCCCTGGAGAAGACAAAACTCTTTACAATACTGTATTTAAGAAACTTTTAGATATCGGCGACTTTGTTGCTGTCAGCGGATATGTTTTCACTACTAAGACAGGAGAGATTTCTATTCATGTAAGTGAAATGAAAATCCTTTCTAAATCGTTAAAACCCCTTCCAATAGTAAAGCGGGATGATGAAGGCAATATTTACGATGGATTTACAGATCCAGAAATGCGTTACAGACAACGATATGTTGATCTGACCGTTAATCCTGAATTCAAGCAAATCTTCATCAAACGATCAAAGGTGATCAATACCATGCGTTCCTATTTTGAAGATCAAGGATGGATGGAAGTTGAAACTCCTATTCTTCAGCCCATCCATGGCGGTGCGGCAGCAAGACCATTTAATACTCATCACAATGCTTTGGATATGCCGCTTTATTTGCGAATTGCGAATGAATTATATCTTAAACGCCTAATTGTTGCTGGCTTTGACGGAGTATTTGAGTTTGGAAAGATGTTCAGGAATGAAGGCATGGATCGCACCCATAATCCTGAATTCACATCCATGGAAATTTATGTAGCCTATAAAGATTATATCTGGATGATGGCAATGGTTGAACAATGTCTGGAAAAGGTAGCACTTGCCATTCACGGTCAATCAAGCGTGAAAGCGGGTGAACATTTGATCGAATTTGCTGGACCTTATGAAAAACTATCCATGTATGATTCCATTAAAAAATATACTGGCATTGATGTGTCAGCAATGGATGAAGAAACATTGCGTACCACCTGTAAACAACTGAATATAGAAATAGACCCTACTATGGGCAGAGGTAAACTGATCGATGAAATATTCAGTGAAAAAGTGGAAGAGTTTCTTATTCAGCCGACCTATATAATTGACTATCCAATTGAAATGACTCCTCTTGCAAAAAAGCACCGCAGTCAGGAAGGACTTGTAGAACGCTTTGAGTTATTTGTAATGGGTAAGGAAATAGCTAATGCCTATACCGAGCTAAATGATCCGATTGATCAGCGTGAGCGCCTGGAGGAGCAACTATTACTTGCAGGACGAGGTGATGAAGAAGCCATGGCAATGGATGAAGATTTTCTGAGAGCTTTAGAGTATGGAATGCCACCAACATCAGGACTGGGAATTGGAATCGACCGTTTAGTGATGTTGATGACTGATCAAAGTACTATTCAGGAGGTATTATTCTTTCCTCAAATGAGACCAGAAAAGAAGACTACTCAGATTACTGCAGCAGATTTCATTGCTTTAGGCATTCCGGCAGAGTGGGTTCCAGTATTGAACAAAATGGGATTCAAAACTGTGGAAGAGCTAAAAGCAGGAAACCCAAATAAAGTCTTCAATGACCTTGGTGGGATGCGTAAAAAAATGAAACTAGAAATTGCAATGCCATCCAAAGAAGCCGTTCTGGAATGGTTTAGTTAACAAAAGGATAATGTATTGATAAAGGCCGTTATACTTTTAAGTATGCGGCTTTTTTTATTTTTGAATAAATAAAAAACACAATGAAAAATTCAAGTATTGAAATTTCTGATCAGGAATATTTGATCAAACTAAATAAAGAGGATTTTGACCTCACCTTTATTAAGAATCTATTGAAGAGAATAAAAGAGGAACACTATTTTTCTGCAATAAATACATCTTATGAAATTGAGGGTCTTAAATTTTGTCAATTGAATTATGAATCCTCAAGCCGTTTCGATAATCTTAGAGATAAGTAATATCCTAAAATTGACGGTAATTGCGCTGCTGAACTGTTCGGTCCATCTGCCCCATCTGCTCCTTCATCATTTTTATCTGATCAGCCAATAATTTATTTTTATCGGCTTTTTTTGCCTCCTGCAGATATAAGGTAGCTTCCCTCTTATTTCTTTTTGCCATAGCAATTCCAGCTAGACTTAATTTAGCAAGTGCTATATTATGGTCCATGGTCATACCTAAACTAATGGCTCTTTTAAAATACTTCTCAGACTGCAGAGGAGCCTTTCGTGATTCAATCAAACCAATCAGTAGATTATAATAACCATGCTGTCCGCTAAATAACTGAGTTTCGTGATTTTTAATTCGGTTCAACCAAACTCCAGCCTGATCCATATTATCTTTTCGAAGATAATATTGCGCAATGAGCATATATTCATTATAAAAAAAGGTTACAGTGATTAGAATGGCTATAAAAACAGAAAGTATTCCCCATCCCCAAAATCCGAAAACCATTAAAGTTATTGCTGCACCCAACACTATAGCTGCAAGTATCAATCTGATATAATTAGACATTATTTTTTATCTTTTAAATTTGATTCAAATATCCGTTTATTTGAGCGTTTAACCAATATCAATCTCAGAAAATATGTCTATTCAATTTGAAAATAGCTGGCAGGAAATCCTGCAAGAAGAATTAGACAAAAATTACATGATAAATTTACAGTCTTTTATCCATATCCGTGAAAAAGAAGGACATACCATATTCCCACCAAACAATTTAATTTTCAAGGCTTTTAACCATACACCTTTTGATCAGGTTAGGGTGGTAATCATTGGTCAAGATCCGTACCATGGCGAAAACCAAGCGCATGGTTTAGCATTTTCAGTCCAGAAAGGTGAAAAGCTACCACCATCACTAAAAAATATCTATAAAGAGCTACAATCAGAATACAATGACTTTCAAATTCCAAAACATGGCGACTTAAGTTCATGGGCAGACCAGGGAGTATTGTTACTGAATGCAACCTTAACCGTTGAAGCTTCAAAGGCCGGCTCCCACCAAAATCAGGGATGGGAAATATTCACCGATAAGGTTATTCAAATTATTTCGGAGAAAAGAAATAAGATTGTTTTTCTATTATGGGGTAAATATGCACAAGCTAAAGCCGGATTGATTGACCATAATAAACATCTGATATTGACGGCGGCACATCCTTCACCTTTTTCGGCTTATCATGGATTCTTTGGTTGCAATCACTTTATATTAACTAATGAATACCTGGAGAAGAATGGAGAGAAGGGGATTGATTGGATGATAAAGGAGGAATGAGATAATTTAGTACTCCAAAGGAACCGCCGGCTCCTTCTTATTTGTAGACATGATCATCATAGTTTGGAAGGTTTTAACTACAGAGATTTTACTGATTTTGTCCATAATCAACCGTTCATACGATTTAATATCTTTCACATAAGCTTTCAGAAGAAAATCACATTGTCCTGTAACATGATGGCACTCAGTAATTTCCTTGATCAATTCAATTTCTTCCAAAAATACTTGTATCGTATTATTTTTATGAAAATCAAGCTGAATCTGAATGAAAGTTTTTATTCCTAAACCCAGCAATTCTTCATCAACAAGAGCATGATAGCTCTTAATATAATGGGCTTGTTCAAGTTTCCGGACTCGCTCAAGGGTAGGCGCCGGCGACAGTCCTACTTCATGTGACAGATGAAGATTGGTTATTCTTCCATTCTCCTGTAGAATCTTTAAAATTCTAAAATCGATTTTATCTAGTTCTATTGCCATAAGTTTATCAAAAATAAAAGTTTTAATAGGAATGACCAAATTTTATTTTAAAATATCAAGATAAAATTGGCAGATATTTTTTTTACTTATTTTTTTAGATTAATCTAAAAAATAAATTAGATTTACTTAATTATGTCAAATACCCACTCCTTTACAGCAGAAAATTACCTGAAAGCTATTTACCATTTAAGCACTGGAAATAATTCTGTTGTGAACACCAATCAGATCGCTGAAATGACTTCTACTAAAGCGGCCTCTGTTACTGATATGTTAAAGAAGCTTGCCGAAAAAAAACTGATAAACTACATCAAATACCAAGGAGTTACTTTAACTGATGCAGGTAAAAATGCAGCGGTTAACATTGTCAGGAAACACCGTTTATGGGAGGTTTTTCTGGTCGAAAAATTAGGTTTTAAATGGGATGAGGTACATGATATTGCCGAAGAGCTTGAGCATATTAATTCAGAATCGCTCATCAACCGACTTGATGATTTTCTAGAAAATCCGGCAGCAGACCCTCATGGAGACCCCATCCCTGACCGTTCAGGAACCATCCATCAAAAAAAACTGATAAAAATTTCTGATATGCACCAAAATCAAAGCGGGATAATTTCAGGGGTTAGCGAGCATTCATCGGTTTTCCTGAAATTACTTGAAAAAATGGGGCTTACTCTTGGTGCAAAAATCAGGATCTCCGAGATTATTGAGTTTGATGGATCCATTATGCTACTAGTAAACGATCATGCTGATAAAACAATCAGCCGTGAGGTTGCAAAAAATATCCTAGTAATGCTATGAATACCAAGAATGACGACTCATTAAGTGAGGTACATGGTTCTATAAATACCGGCGGAAAAACCGGATGGAGAAAGCTTTTTGCATTCATAGGACCAGCATATCTTGTGAGCGTTGGTTATATGGATCCAGGAAACTGGGCAACAGATATAGCAGCCGGTAGTCAGTTTGGATATAAATTGATATGGGTATTACTCATGTCAAACCTGATGGCTTTATTGCTTCAGTCTTTGAGTGCCAGGTTGGGAATAGTCCGCGGACTAGATCTGGCGCAAGCATCACGAAATACCTACCCAGCTTATATCAATTACCCTTTATATGTTTTGGCACAAATTGCCATTGTTGCCTGCGACCTTGCCGAGATCATTGGAATGGCAATCGGACTAAACCTGTTATTCGGCTTACCACTCATCTGGGGAATTTCTATAACGATACTCGATACATTCCTCCTACTTTTTTTGATGAACAAGGGAATGAGAATGATGGAAGTATTTATTGTTTCGATGGTGTTTATTGTTGGGATCTCTTTTCTTACAGAAATGCTCATTGTAAAACCATTATTGGGCGAGGTAATCTCCGGATTCAAACCATCAATTTTAACGGGAAATGCACTTTATATTGCTATAGGAATTATTGGTGCTACCGTAATGCCACATAATTTATATTTACATTCTTCATTAGTTCAAACTAGGAAGATTGATCGAACTCCTCAAGGAATCAAGGAGTCATTAAAGTATAATTTTATTGATACTGCTATTGCGTTGAACCTGGCATTCTTTGTGAATGCAGCCATACTGATACTGGCTGCTACCGCATTCTTTAAAAATGGCCTGTTTGAGGTAGCAGAAATTCAGGATGCCTACAAATTACTTGATCCTATATTTGGATCAGTAGCACCAACCCTATTTGCCATTGCGCTGATTGCATCGGGCCAAAGCTCTACAATTACAGGAACCTTAGCTGGCCAAATTGTGATGGAAGGCCATTTAAAGCTAAGGATACAGCCCTGGATCAGACGCCTTTTAACCCGGATGATGGCCATAATTCCTGCATTTTATACTATTCTGTATTTTGGTGAAGGTGCACTTGGCGGGCTTTTAGTTTTGAGCCAGGTGGTGTTGAGTTTACAGTTAGGATTTGCAGTAATCCCACTGATACATTTTAACTCTGATCAAACAAAAATGAAAGAATATGCCATAAAAACCTGGGTAAAAATACTTGCCTGGTTAACGGCACTGATTATTGTTAGTTTAAATGTTCAGCTCGTAATTGAAGAGATCGGATCTTGGTTAAAAAATACGACCATCAATGTTTGGTGGATATATTTACTGGTTATTCCTGTTATAGTCCTGATTTTTGCATTGCTTGTTTATGTATTCATCATGCCATTTTTCAAGAACGCTGAATCACATTCATCCAATGTACCTCATGGCGAAGCATTAGAGATTGGAGAAATTCAACCCATACAATACCATAAAGTGGGCATTTCGGTTGATTTCTCAAAAAACGACCGTAATACTTTACGGCATGCACTTCTGCAGAGTGGAAAAGATGCTGAGTATCATTTGATACATATTGTTGAAACAGCAGGCGCCAGATTCCACGGCGAAAAAGTATTGGATCATGAAACGCAGAGTGATACTGACAATCTGGAAAAGTATAAATTAAATCTGGAAGAACTTGGATATAAGATCACTATTGCTATCGGATATGGAACAGCTGCCAAAGCAATTTCAGAAATTGTTAAAGAAAGAGAACTTGACTTACTGGTCATGGGCGCACATGGACATTCTGGCCTAAGTGATCTGATTTTTGGAACTACTGTTGAAAAGGTTCGTCATAATGTAAATATTCCAATTATGATTGTAAAGTGAGATGTGAGATGAAGTCTGAGGTATGAGGTCTGAAGGCTGAAGTATGAAGGCTGAAGTCTGAGGTATGAAGTATGAAAAAAGCAGAAAATTTCAATTAGCACTAAACAGTCTTTGATCTTTACTCTTGGTTCTTGGTTCTTGGTTCGGTTATCTGTTGTCTGTTGTCTGAGGTTGGAGGTATGAGGTATGAAGTATGAGGTATGAAGTCTGAGGTATGAAGTATGAAAAAAGCAGAAAATTTCAATTAGCACTAAACAGTCTTTGATCTTTACTCTTGGTTCTTGGTTCGGTTATCTGTTGTCTGAGGTATGAAGGCTGAGGTATGAAGGCTGAAGTATGATATATGAGATGGGAGAAAGAGGATATTGTCAGAAAAAAATATAACCCTTAGTTTTTTGATACTTTTTCGAGGATAGAGAACATAGCTCGTGGTGGCAGGAATCCAGCATGCTGGTAGATAATTTCATTCTTAAGGTTAAGAACAGCAATTGTGGGATAGGAAACCTGACCTTTAATTGTAGCAAGTTCTCTGGCCAAATCATGCAATCCTGCTCTATGTTTAAATTTTCTGCCTGCAAATGTGATCTCACTCTTATCCTCTGCGTCTAGAAATACAGTATAAAATTTCTCATTTAGTAGTGCGGCTACATTTTTATCCTTATTCATCGTGTTTTTCATCGCATGGCAATATTTGCACCAGCTTGTCATGATTAGCACTACCATTGGTTTAGGTGCCTTTTGATTCAAAACTTTGATTTCTTCAAACTTAACAATGCGATTCTGTGCCGGTAGATCTGAAACCATGATTAGGATAAACAGGAATAAAATCAATATCCTTCGCATCTTATTTGATGATTAAGCGTACACCCATAAAGCCCCTGATACCCTGATTGGGGGCATAAACATATCCCGGGTCAAAGGTCAATGCATATGGGTTAGCCGGGCTTGGAACTACATTTCCGGATGGATCGGTTTGAACATTCCTATCAAAAGGATCATTACCGCGTGCAATTAAAAATGGTTCATTTTTTCCTGGTGTCCAGTTCAGTAAATTTTTTATCCCTCCATAAAGTTCAATCTTTTTTAAACCTGTATAGGTAAACTGTATATTTTGTAGGCTCCATACCGGTGATTCATTGCTTCGGGGATCTAATTCGCCTAAAAGTGGTAAGAGCATGGGCCCATAAATATTCCCTGTATAATCCAGTCCAAGATTCAAATTCTCCAGCTTATAGGAAATCCCCCAGGTACCCGACCACTTTTCATTGAGAAATGGTCTGATCTTTTTATCTAAGCTTTCATTTTTTGAAAATACTTCCAACAGGGAAGTTCCGGCTATAACCTTAAGTCCATTTGCAAATGTGAAATCAAAGTTGGCGCTTAATCCGCGTGAAACTGCATAACCCTGTAAATTACTATAGATAATCTGGTTGGGATTGCTAAAATAATCAGGTATGATCTGGTTATTGAAATGTGTATACCAGGCAGAGGCATCAACACCTATAAAAGTGCCGCTATCAAAATAAATTTTCTTAATAAAATTAAGGTTAGCGTTGTAACTTCTTTCAGGTTTAAGCTGTTCTGTGATCACAACTTCCCTTGAGCCAGTCAGGGCTGCATGTTCTTCGGTAAACAAACTGACCACTCTAAAACCAGTACCTGCATTTAAGCGAAGAATATTATTCTCATTAAATATCCATTTGTATGCAAATCTTGGAGTTAAAATATTTCCGTGATTGGAGTTATAGTCGTATCGTATTCCCAACAAAAGTTTATGCTTTTCGGCCAGGGTAATTTCATCCTGCACAAAAATTCCCGGAAGCCATACCCGCTCTGTATTATTTAGTCCGTTGGGCAAAGCTGTTGCCGGAGTATTATCGTCATAAAAGGTATACCTCAGGGCTGAACCAAAAAGCAGATCATGATTTTTTATTTTTTTATCCCAACTAAACTGTCCGAATGCGACCTTTTGCCTTGCTTTATAAATAGTATTTCCATAAACCGAATTCTGATCATGGTCATTCAAAGACCAGGAAAACATGACAGGTTCTTTTATAGGAAGCTGATAAGTGCCCAGCATTTCCCATCTGTTGGTGTAGATACTCTCCCCATAACGTTCAGTACCCCCGCGGTAAGACTTGTCCCACAAAACATCACCACCCCAGCGGTCTTCATAGTTATATCTTGCTGCCAGACTGAACTGTCGATTTTCCTTTCTGTTAAAATTCCATTTCTGAAACACTGAAATCCTGTCCTGAAGGGTTACATCAGTAAAAAGATCCTTGTTATTATCAATCCGGTTTCCATATTTAAAATAATTAACGCCCGTCAATACTTCAGCAGTTTTACCAGCCTTGAACTTAAATCCCAGATCAGTATTTAATTCGCCCCAAGAAGTTGAGAAAATATCTCCGGAAAATGTCGCGGCATTCTGAGGTTTTTTAGTGATTATATTAA
>CAIJME010000504.1 GCA_903821625.1 uncultured Sphingobacteriales bacterium
CTTGAGCTTGCAGGTTGAGTTTTGTTTTGTTGCTGTTGCCTCATGTAATCCTCCATTCTTTGCTGAAATCCTGATTTTTTCTTTTCCGACTGAGGCTTCTTTTTGTTTTCCTGTATTTGTGCGTGTATCTTATCATCATTCACAAACATTCGGATAATATATTGTTGAGCAAAGGTCATCATATTGGCTAGGAAATAATAATAATTAAGACCGGATGGATAACTATTCAATACTCCAAAGAAAATGATTGGGGTGATATAACCAATGTACTTCATTTGACCTGTAGCTCCAGATACCTGATTATTAAAATAGGTATATATCAAGGTTGAAATAGTCATCAGAATACACATTAAACTGATGTGGCTGCCAAGGAAAGGTATATTGAATCCCATTTGAAAGAATGCATCAAATGTTGATAGATCATCCATCCAAAGGAAGCTTTTTTGACGAAGTTCAAATAAGTTAGGAAAGAAGAAGAAGAAGGCCATGATAATAGGAAGCTGCAGTAGCATCGGCAAACAACCTCCAAGCGGATTTACACCTGCTTTCTTATATAGTTTTAAATATTCCTGCTGTAAAAGGGTAGGGTTGTCATCACCAACTTTGCCCTTGATCTCATCCATTTCTGGTTTAAGGATACGCATCTTTGCCATAGATAGGTAAGACTTGTAAGTTAATGGTAATAGAACCATTTTAAGAAGTACGGTTAAAACAAGAATGATTAAACCATATCCCCATCCAAAACGTTCAAGAAAGTTAAAAACTGGTAAAACAATCCATCTGTTGATGTACTTTAATGGCCAATAACCAAGATCTATTTGTTTTTCAATTTCAAATCCTTGTTTTTCAAGAATATTCAACTGATTTGGTCCAAAATAGAAATCCATTGGATAAGAAGTAACTTCCTGTCTTTCGAAAGGAATCTGCATGTTGGCAGCAAAACTCTTAACCGTATTGGAATCGGGACTCGTATTTACAATCAATTCACCTTTATCAAAACTATTTTTTGCAATCAATACATTGGAAAAGAAATGTTGTTTAAACGAAAACCATTTGATCTTAGCTTCGCTTATTGATTTAGTTTCTGATTCAGTAAGACTTAAATGATCAACGCTTTCGTCTCCTTGCTTAAAGTATGTACTTGAATAACGTTGTTCACTAACAAGATCCTTCTCTTTTTGTTTTAGGATAGTTTCCCAGTTTAAGGTCAAATGTTTTTGAGTAGGAGTAACCACATCCTGCATCCCTTTGGTTGCAATAGTTAAACCAACATTATAACTATCGCCAGTTAAGGAGTAGATATAATCAATGTATTTGCCTTCAGAATAATTCAAACGCATGGTTAATGAAGCTGAATCATTTCTAGCTACACTAACTGAAGTACCTAAAGGTTGAAAATAAAGGTCATTTGTACTGATATTCTTTCCGGCTGCTCCAAAGATCAAACCAAATTTATTTCCCTGACCTTCAAACATGATCAAAGGTAATTGGCGATAGGTTTTGAATTTTTTAAGTTCAACCGATGCTATTCGACCACCTTTAGGACTAATTTTAACTTTAATTGATTCATTTTCAAGAACAATTGGCTCATTACTTCCAGATTGTGCAGATCCAAATGGTCCTGATTTGATCAATGTGGAATCTATGGCCGGTAACACAACAGTTTTGGTACTGTCCTGAACTAGCACAGGTGTTTCTGCCTTTTTAACTTTGGCAATTGAGTCTTGACTTTGTTTTGCCTTTTCCCTTTTGATGTCTTCATCAGAGGGTTGCATTAAAAAAGTTGAGCCTACTAATATGATTAAAATCAAAAAGAGACCCGTAAATGTATTTCTATCCATTAGGTTTAATATTCTGTTTTATTGGAATGCTTTTACTTCTTTTTAGAATGAAGAATTGAAGCGGCCACAAAGTTAACAAAAAGTGGATGAGGATTATCAACTGTAGATTTTAATTCGGGGTGGAATTGTCCCCCAACAAAAAAAGGATGATTTTTTAACTCGATAATCTCAACCAGATTATTTTCAGGATTGATTCCTGAGGCTATCATGCCTGCTTTCTCAAATTGCTCTAAATACTTATTATTGAATTCATAGCGATGGCGATGGCGTTCAGTGATTCTAGATTTACCATATATTGCAGCCGCTTTACTGCCTTTTTTGAGATCACAGGTGTAAGATCCCAAACGCATAGTGCCACCTTTGTTTTTTATTTTTTTCTGTTCCTCCATCATGGAGATCACCTGATTTTTGGACTTCTCATTAATCTCACTACTTTGAGCATCTTTTATACCCAACACATTGCGTGCAAATTCTACAACTGCGCATTGCATTCCAAGGCAAATTCCAAAGAATGGTATATCATGTTCTCTTACATATTGAATGGCCTCTATTTTACCCTCAATTCCTCTACTTCCAAACCCGGGAGCAACAAGTACACCATCAAGCCCTTTTAGCTTTTCAGCAACATTTTCTTTGATAATATTTTCTGATTGAATGCATTTTACTCTAACCTTGCATTCATTTTTAGCTCCTGCATGAATAAAAGCTTCTGTGATTGATTTATAGGCATCAGGTAATTCCACATATTTACCTACTAGCCCAATTGTGATCTCATTTGTTGGGTTTTTTAAACGTCCTAAAAAATCTTTCCAGCTTTCTAGATTTGGCTCATTTTTTTGAGGCAATTTTAGTTTACTTAAAACAGTTTTGTCTAGTTTCTCCTTTAACATGAGCAATGGAACATCGTAGATTGTTGTCGCATCTATAGATTCAATTACTGCATTGAGGTTCACATTACAGAATAGTGCAATTTTTTTGCGTAATTCTTGTGGTATATGATGTTCGGTACGACAAACTAAGATATCTGGCTGTATACCATATTCAAGGAGCATTTTTACAGAATGCTGAGTAGGTTTTGTTTTTAATTCGCCAGCGGCAGCAAGAAAAGGAACCAGAGTTAAATGGATAACCAAAGAATTTCCTGACCCAAGCTCCCAACGTAATTGTCTTACAGCTTCGATGAAAGGTAAAGATTCAATATCGCCAACAGTACCTCCTAATTCGGTAATTACAATATCAAACTTCTTGGTCTCACCCAATATTTTCATATTGCGCTTTATCTCATCGGTAATATGAGGTACAACCTGAACTGTTTTTCCAAGATAAGCTCCTTCACGTTCTTTATTGATTACATTTTGATAAATTCGACCGGTTGTGATGTTATTGGCTTGTGA
>CAIJME010000505.1 GCA_903821625.1 uncultured Sphingobacteriales bacterium
ATATTCCTGTACATTTTAATACGATTCAAACGAATGGCCTTTGGTTTTGCAGCAATACTAGCATTAGTACATGATGTTCTTGTATTGCTGGCCATATTCACCATATTTAATGGATGGCTTCCATTCTCACTTGATATTGACCAGGCCTTTGTAGCCGCAATATTAACCGTAATGGGATACTCTATAAATGATACGGTTGTTGTATTTGACCGTGTTCGTGAATATATTGGTCAGCATCATTCTAAAAATGAAGATCTTCCTTCAGTGATCAATAATGCCTTGAACAGTACGCTAAGCAGAACAGTAATCACTGGTATCTGTACGATAGCTGTCCTTTTAATCATATTCATCTTTGGTGGTGAGATATTAAGAGGATTCTCTTTTGCAATGTTCATAGGTGTAATTTTTGGAACCTATTCTTCCTTATTCGTTGCAACACCATTTGTTGTAGAATTCATTAAAGAAAAAGGAAAAGCATAATTCTTAACTAGAATTGTTAAAACAATTTTAAAAGCATCCGCAATAGCGGATGCTTTTTTGTTTAATAGTAAAATTATATAGATATTTGTCACACTAACAATAAGTATGGCAATAGAATTATTTAGTACCTATTCTTATCTGCTCGATCGTACGGCCAGAAAAGTAAAGCAATACGCACAGCGTCGCTTTAATGCAGAAAATTACGATATAACGGTTGATCAATGGTTAATACTAAAGAACCTGAGCAGCGACAATGATTTAAATCAAAGTCAACTGGCAGAAATAACCGGTAAAGATCATCCTACTCTGACGCGTATAATTGATCTTCTTTGTAGAAAAGGACTCACTGAGAGAAAGATTCACCCTACGGATAGAAGGTCTTTTAAAGTCCATCTGACCACCCTTGGAACCCAACGGGTAACTGCATGGGGTCCAAAAATGTCGGAGATACGAATGAAAGCATGGGAAAACCTAAGGGAGGAAGATTACCTAAATTTGAAAAGAATTCTGGATACCATCTACACTAATCTCGACCAGGAAAATGAATATACTGCTGATTAAACATCAATCTTAATTAAATTAATACCTATAAAATGATTTCAACTGACCTATGTATTATCGGTGCCGGACCTGTCGGACTTTTTGCTGTATTTGAAGCAGGCTTACTAAAGATGAGGTGCCATCTAATCGATACGCTGCCACAGGTTGGTGGACAATTATCTGAGATTTATCCGCATAAACCAATATATGATATCCCAGGGTATCCAGAAATAAAAGCTCAGGAACTTGTAGAAAGGTTAATGGAGCAGATTGCTCCTTTTGATCCGGGATTTACACTTGGCGAAAGAGTTGAAACATTAGTGAAACAGGATGATGGATCTTTTTTAGTTGGAACTAATGATGGTACGATAATCCATTGCCAAGTGGTAGTGATCGCCGGTGGACTGGGATGCTTTGAACCACGTAAACCAGATATTGAGGGGCTAATCGATTTTGAAGGCAAAGGGGTTGAATACATGGTTAAGAACCCTGAAACATTCCGGAACAAACGAGTTATTCTGGCAGGCGGAGGTGACTCAGCGCTTGACTGGACTATATTTCTTGCAGATGTTGCAGAACGGGTTACGCTTATTCATCGGGGTGATACCTTCCGTGGAGCGCCTGATTCAGCTGAAAAAGTACATGAACTTGCTAATAATGGCAAAATAGACCTAATCCTTCAATCCAATCTATTGAGTGTTTCAGGAACTGATCATTTAAAAGAAGTATCATTTTTAGGGAGAGACCAGGTTAAGACTTCTATTGAAACGGATTTTCTAATTCCCTTATTCGGACTTAGTCCCAAATTAGGTCCGATCGCAGAATGGGGACTTACTATTGATAAATCAGCCATTCAAGTAAATACATTTGATTATTCGACCAACGTAGATCGTATCTATGCAATTGGCGACATCAATACCTACCCTGGAAAACTTAAACTGATTTTATGTGGATTTCATGAAGCCGCTTTAATGGTTCAGAGTGCATTCAAATATGTTCATCCGGATCAGAAACTAAGTTTTAAATACACAACTGTTTATGGAGTAAATGCATTTTAAGATGATCAAAATAACCATTGAAGATAGGAACGGAGATCAACAGCCCGTTGAAATACCTGAAGAAATAAGCCTAAGCCTGATGGAAGTACTGAAGGCTTCAGACTATAACATATTAGCAACCTGTGGCGGCATTGCTCTTTGTGCTACCTGCCATGTACAAGTATTAAAGGGTCTAGAAGATTTGCCGATAGCTGGAAATGAGGAAATGGACATGCTAGACACTTTACATGATGCAGGATTTGATAGTAGACTGGCTTGTCAGATTCGCATAAATGAAAACCTCAATGGTATGGTTTTCAAGATCAGAGGTGATGAACAATAATGTATGAGGGCGGAAGTATGAGGTATGAGGTCTGAGGTTGGAGGTATGAAGTATGAGGTCGGAGGTATGAAGTATGAGGTGATATGAAGCTAAATTATCTCAATACTTTCAACTTTTAGCTTTTAGCTTTTAGCTTTCAGCTTTTCTGCTTTTGCCTGTTAACTGTTAACTGATAAAACCATCTTAAAATGCTGTATCCCGGCTTCCTCAAATTGCTCGCCGGCCTTTTTAAATCCAAATTTAGCATATAAAGACATTGCAGCTAGCTGAGCGTGTA
>CAIJME010000506.1 GCA_903821625.1 uncultured Sphingobacteriales bacterium
ACCAAAGGCTTCTTGAGGAGAAGAAAATTCAAGTCTAATAGCCCCTTCCGTAAAATTGACATCAGGTATGATTCCTTCATTCTGTAGAAGTGGTCGATTAGGTAAATTAAGTCTTTTTAAATCAATATCTCTTATTTCTGATATTTCTGACAATATATCTGAACCGAAATCACCTCGAATAGTATTAAATAAATTAAATTCCTGTCTATTTGATAAAGATGGTTTAAACTTGCCCTGCGATAATCCACTTAGCTTAACCTTGAAAGAATCATTCCTAATATTTGAATTGTATTCTTTTAAATAGGTTTCCCATCCTCCTGAAGCCCTAGGAAGATCAATCCATTCCATTTTTATAGTAAAGTCTTTGGTATACCTATTGAATATATTTGTATTCTTTATATCAAGGTATGACCCTAAAACAGGCTGAGGACCAAAAGGATGAAAAGGGTTATCAGGACTAACATTACCGACATTATTCTGCAGTTTTACTAATTTACCGCCACTTACTTTTGAAGAAATAGTAACACGCTCAATTGATAATTTTCTGAAAAATGAGAATGGATTATGTGTTGAGTAATTATTTAAAATTAATTTTATTATTGGCCATTCTGACTCATAGTTCTGACCATGTTTTTCGGCTGAGTAAATATCAATAGCAGAATCTACAGGAGATAAGTCGAACTTTATTTCAAAATTTCTTTCTGCTATATTAATTTTAATTGTATACCATTTTACCTCCTCCCAACCGATAGATGAAGTAAAACTAATTGTAAAAGCATCAGATAAAAGCTCATGACTTACGATTTGAAAAAGCTTTCCTGTTACACTTGAATAGTTCTTAAAATATTGAATTAAATTCCCAAAAGATAATTGTTCAAAATATATGGTCAACATAATACTTCTCTGACCCTCAATTTGATAGAGTATGGGTGAGGCAAGTATAATTCCAATATCCGTATCTTCCATTGTACGATCATCATCGGATAGCTCATATTGACTTTCACCAAGAACTGGCCAAGAATGATTTACAGAATTTTGATCAAAAAAGTTTGATGCTTGAATGTTTTTATGTGAAGCTTTATAGAGCTCAATCTCTTTAACATCCTGGTTATCTTGATTTTGAGAGACAACCTGTATGTGTTCATCTAGAATTAAGGTTCTAAGTTTTTTTATTTTTGCCTTGGTTACAATTAGATCATCATTAATTGCGTAGAAAAGTAAATTAGAATCAACCTCAGCCTGTAGTTGTTCTCCTCTTTTAAGAATAACTTGATCAATAGTTGAGGGATCAAATACTATATGAACTGAATCAGGTTTAGCAGAATTTGATTGAAGTTCAAGAATATTTTTGTAGTAGTAATCAAGATGATCTGATGTTAGGTTATTAAGCTGGTTATTTAAATGTTCAAATAATTTAATAAAAGTAATGCACAAGGAAATATGCGGAGGGTATTCATTTTTAAGAAGGTCATAATCCTTAAAATAGAATGCAGTTACTGCTAATAAATTGTTATACTTGGACCTAAGGTTTAAAAAAGATTCTTTAATATAGAAAAGAGCTGGTAATATTATAATTTTTGATTCTGCTGATTCAGTAAATATCTGTGGAACAAAAACATCGGGATCACTATATTTTTCAGGATAAACAAAGGCAAATGATTCTCCAAAATGATTTTCAGCCTGTTTATTATAAGCTATAATTTCTGAAATTTCTTTATTTAAACCTTCTATTAAAGTTCCAAGTTCAAGGCTTATTTTATCTGAATTATTTCCATAATCAAATTTATTAAAGGTTGAATTAAACAGTTTAATTAAATTATGAAGGAATAAAAATAGATTATTTAGAGCCTCTATCGCTTCTTTATCTGAAGATGAAATATGAATTCTAGTTTCAAGTTTTTCAAATTGGATAAAGTAACTTGTAAGATCAAATTCAGTTATGAGTAGAATAAGAATATTTCTATCTGCTTTTAAAAAGTTTTGCCAATTACCCTCAATCTTATCCTTTTCGTTATAGAAATTAACCTGCGAGGCAAAATCAGACATGAATTTCAACAAATCAGAAATTTTACGATCATCAATCTTGACATAATTCGGATCGAGCGCTTTTATTCGTCTCTCATCCTGAGTCATACCATCAATTAAATCAAGTAACTGATCCTTTGCCATTCGCTATATAGTGCCTAAATAGATGAAACATTGGTTCCTTCAATTAAGTAATAAGGAAATACAATATTATGCCTAGAATTGGTGATGATTACCTTAAAATGAATTTTAATATGTAAAAGTCCATCCAAGTCATTTTGTTCTAAAACCTCGGTATTAATGAAAGTAATTCTAGGTTCAAAATTAAGCAGTGAATGATAAATAAGGTGATCCAAACTGGCAATAAGAGTTGAATCCACTTTTTCAAATACTAGACGCTTAAGGTCACAACCAAATTCAGGCTGCATTAATCGTTCACCGGGTGTTGTACTAAGTATTATTCTTATACTTTCTTCAATATCATTGATATCCGAAACCATAAAAACAGAATGATCCGATTTATTAAAGGTAGGTGGAAAACTCCATCCTGTTCCTAAAAATGATTTTACTTCTTCCATTCTTCTATCCCCCAATCATAACTGTTGGACTACCGAGCACAATTGAACCTCCATGAGCCGTAGAATCTCCCACTCTAGCAGCAGGTTTTTTCCCAATCATAACGGTTGCAGAGCCTTTTACAATTGTATCAGGAGGACCGATACAAATACAAGTATCGCCCATAACTGCAGCGGGCAATTTTTCAATTAGAACTGTAGGTACGCCTGGGCCATAAATAGGTCCACCTACATGTGGTGTTGGCGGTATACCTGCATCAACCATCGTACAAGTATGCATATCATTTAATCGTGCAGCTTGTGGCATATTTAATTTATCATAACCATTGCACCTTTTACTACTGTTTGACCAGATGCAGAAATTTCTGCAGAAGCATTACCTTTTGCTGTAAATCCCACCTTTGCGGTATTAGTTATATTTAATCCTTCTACGGCAACATCTTGTTTTGAGTTCATGGATAATTTTCCGGTTGCATCAAGTGTAATGTTTCCAGTAGCCTTAATAACTATATTTTTTGGACTTTCCATTTCAATACCTGATGAATTCAATTTTAGAGTATTATTATTCTGATCTTTAATTGTTATGCCTTTTTCTTCATCGTCTAATGTAATACTATTTCCGCCGGGAGTAAAAATTTTAATGATTTTTTTCTCCTCATCAAAATTAATTTCCATCTTACTTTTGGTAGTTATAGCCTTCGTATTATTTTCTTTCTGTATTGTAAATGCAGCTTTATTTTTACTACTATATAATGATCCAAGTATCACAGGATGAGATGGATCATCGTCAACAAAACCAAGAATAACCTCATCTCCAACCTCAGGAAGAAAATAAAAACCAGCCATATTAGTGGCATAAATATTGGCCATTCTTGCCCATAATGCCTCAACACCTGTCATTCCCGGAATTGTTACCAATAATCTAAATTCAGTCTTTGGATCTTGATCCAATTGTTTAATTATTCCAACCTGGAGCCCATGAACAGCGGGAAATTGTCCGGCAGATGGTGAATATGAAAAAT
>CAIJME010000507.1 GCA_903821625.1 uncultured Sphingobacteriales bacterium
GTATTTTATTTCAATGGAGTGCATGAAGATTATCACAAAGCAAGTGATGAAGTAAGCAAGATCAACTTTGAGCTTCTTGCAAAACGTGCGCACCTGGTTTTTTACACTGGATGGGACCTTCTTAACCGCGACAAAAGGCCGGTTGTAGATGTAAAAAATGACATGCCAGCCACCAGATAGAATTTGCTAAACTCATTAAAAAATGCTTCCGGTTTAAGGAGGCATTTTTTTTGTGGCGGAATTTATTTTACTATCTTGATTGCATGATGAAAAAACCAGTATTATGGATTTTATTTTTAGTCTGCATCGCATCTATTGCCATTGCACAAGATCCAAATGCTGAAAAATATGCCCTAAAAATTAATGCAAAAATCACTAAAAAGCATTTAAGTATTCTGGCATCAGATAAATATGAAGGAAGAGAAACCGGAAAGCGCGGGGCCGAAATGGCAGCAACTTATATTTCTGGGGAATTTAAAAAGCTGAAACTTCTTGCACCCGTTAATGGCTCCTATTTACAACAGGTTTCATTAATTGAAACATCCATGTTTGTCAATTCTTTTGAAGTCAATAAAAATGTATTGAATGAAGGCAAAGACTTTCAATTCAATGGTAGTGGAGAAGCAAGAACAATTCAAGCAACAGAACTACTATTCCTTGCCAGCGGAACAGAACTAGAATTAAAACATGACCTATCTGGAAAGGTAGTTTTAATTAATCATGATGGGCAAACAGGTGAAATTGCAAAGCGGTTAAGCTTTTTGAAAAGTAAGGAACCCGCATTAATACTAGTGATCAACTCTGAGCAAAACAATTCTTCACTTTCGCATAATTCAGGAAGAAGTCTCCGTGTAAAAAATGGAAGCAGAGAGAGCTTTCCCATCAAGGTTTATAGTCCACCAGTCATTCAAATCAATCCTGAAATTGCAAACCTGATTCTCAAGAACTCGGGATTCAACTATGAAAAAGCTACTTCCATAAATACACCAATACTAATTCAGGCAGAACTCAAGCTCAGCTATGGCCCGGTTCAAAAGGAAGTTTTATCCTCCAATGTATTGGGATATCTTGAAGGAACTGACTTGAAAAATGAGTTGCTGGTTTACTCAGCACACTATGATCATATCGGATTAAATTCAGATGGCGGTAAAGACAAGGTATTCAATGGAGCGGATGATGACGGTTCAGGCACTTCAGGAGTTCTTGCAATAGCTAGAGCTTTTGCAAAAGCTAAAAAAGAAGGAAATAGTCCAAGGCGAAGTATCCTCTTTATGATGTTCACTGGCGAAGAAAAAAACCTCTTAGGTTCAGAATATTATTCGTTGAACCCGGTATTTCCAATGGCCAATACCATTACAAACCTGAATATTGACATGATCGGCAGAACCGATTTTATTTATAGGAATACTCCGGATTCAACAAATTACCTCTATTTGGTAGGCACGGATAAGCTGAGTACCGATTTACACAAAATCAGTGATAAAGCCAATGCTATTTATACCAAATTGAAGCTCGATTACAGACATAATGCGAAGGATGACCCCACACAAATCTATTACTGGTCAGACCATTATAACTTTGCCAAAAATGGGGTTCCGGTTATATTTTATTATAACGGAAAGCATGAAGACTACCATAAAGGAAGCGATGAGATTAATAAGATTAATTTCAATTTGTTAAGCAAACGTGCGCAGCTAGCCTATTACACGGGATGGGATTTGGTGAACCGAGATAACCGACCGGTTATGGATGTCAAAAAATAAAATGCTAGCTTTCAGACAGGCTTTATAGAGGTAGTAAAGAATAAAAATGAATGAATTGTAAAATTAATTCTATTTGCAACCCTTTATCATCTAAATACCTAAATTCGCAAGATGAGCACCATAGCTTCCGATTTTCTAAAAACTTCTGATACCAAGGCATTTGACAAGGATCACCGCCGTATCATTAATTACAATATTGGGAAGTATGATGTGGCTGTTGAGCGCGGACTTTCAAAATTTGCGAACCTCGAAAATTCAAAACGTAAAGCTCATACCATCAAATGGAAGGTAATGGAAAATTTGGACAAGCTCCTTCCAGAGTTTGAATCTAATTTTCAGCGCAAAGGTGGAAAAGTTATTTGGGCTAATGATGCTGCCGAAGCGAATAAAGAGATTCTGCAGATTATTAAAAAAGCAGGTGCAAAAACCGTAATTAAGTCTAAATCAATGGCTACTGAGGAAATTCATCTGAATGAATTTCTTGAAGAAAATCAAATTGAAACGGTTGAAAGTGATCTGGGTGAATATATCGTTCAACTTCTTGGGCAGAAGCCTTATCATATTGTTACTCCAGCCATGCACCTTAGCAAAGAAGATATTGCCAAACTCTTCAATGAACGATTTGACACTCCGATTGATGCAACTCCGGAACAATTAACCCAGAAAGCAAGAGAACTATTAAGAGAGAAATATACCTCTGCAGATGTAGGAATTACCGGCGGTAATTTTCTGATCGCCGATAGCGGAAGCATTGCACTGACTGAAAATGAAGGAAATACTAGGCTTACAACCACATTCCCTAAAATACATATTGCCATTGTTGGAATTGAGAAAGTAATTCCATCCATCAACGATCTGGATCTGTTCTGGCCAATATTGTCGACACACGGAACCGGTCAAAATTTGACAGTTTACAATACCATTCTGGGCGGACCAAGGCAGAGCGATGAAAGCGACGGCCCGGAAGAGATGTATGTTATTTTACTTGATAATGGCCGCACTAATTTACTGGCTGAAAAAGACCAGCGACAAGGATTGTACTGTATTCGCTGTGGTGCCTGCTTAAATGCATGCCCGATTTATAAGAATATTGGGGGCCATACCTACGATACTACCTATAGCGGTCCAATAGGATCGATCATCACGCCCCACATGGACGGAATGAAAGAATTTAAACATTTGAGCTATGCTTCCAGCCTTTGCGGCAAATGCTCAGAAGTTTGTCCGGTTAAAATTGATATCCACAAAATGCTTCTCCTGAACCGCAGAGATTCTGTTGAACAGGGATTAAGTGCGCGGGTAGAAAGTCTGGGGTGGAAAGGTTGGAAAATGGGCATGATGAAGCGGAAGATGATGGATATGTTCGGAGGCAAATTCAAGAATCTATTATTGAAAAAATTCTTCAAGAAAAGCTGGGGTAATCACCGTGTACTGCCTCAAGTAGCTGAAAAATCATTCAGTAAGCAATGGCAAGAACAACAAGCAGGAGAAAAGCTTTGATTTAATATCATTAGCGTTTTGGTTTTTTTTGCTGCGCTAGCGCGCGCGTGTCGTGCGTGCCCGCGCAAGACAGTTAAGCAAATTTTTTCTTATCCGCCACGCTCGCACTGACCTTTAATAACCGTTCCTCCCGCCTTGACTGGTGCGGCAATTACAGACCAGCAGCAGGCGCAGCGGTGGGATTTTTGGTTCTTTTTTGCCCGTCCGAACGGATTCATCCGGGCGAACTACAGAAAAAGGTAAAGCCCCGTTGCTATGAGCTGAGAATAGCAATTTTAAAAAAATGAATTTTTAATTTTAAGAATGATTGGATAGATAAAACTAAATACGTTGAAAGACAAGATTAGTTTTAATATCAAAGTCCAATTATGTTTTTCA
>CAIJME010000508.1 GCA_903821625.1 uncultured Sphingobacteriales bacterium
AAAGGGGTAAAAACAATACCTGAAGGTGCTGTTTTCCATCAAAAGAATGCCTATGTCACGCTTCCTTTTGATATTATTGGTGGTCCTGCAAAGATAGAAGGATTGAGAAAAGAGCTTATGAACCCCTTGCTTGTTTCTGTAGGTTCATTGCAATCAGGTACAATTTCAAAAGATAGCCCTCGACGCTTGGCCCGTTTAGCCGAGGCACAGGATAGTCCGATTCCAAAAGAATTAATTTGGAAGGCTCTTAGAGATGTAAAGGATCCACAATTCTATAAATCAGATATTAGCATAGTAGATCTTGGTTTAGTATATGATGTTACCGTACGAGGGGGTTTAGTAAAAGTCTTAATTGCGATGCCTCATCGGGGGCGCCCGCTAGGAACTTATTTTGCTTATGGATCCAATGTTGTGCATCCCACCACTTCAAAAAACATTCTGACGGCGGTGTATGAGGTTCCTGGGGTTAAGAAAGTGATTATGGAACAAACCTGGTATCCGGGCTGGTCATCTAACATGCTGACCGATGAAGGCAGGAAAAAATTGGGTATTTAGAATTAAATTGAAAAATTAATTTATCTTAAGGAGACAGAATTTCCTGATGATTATTTGACATAAACAGAATGAATATGAAGAAATTTAATCCATTAATGTCTGCATTAAAAATGCATGAAAATTCCTCTGAAAAAGGAAAGGTATCACAAGTCTCAACAGACGATTTAGAACCGCAGTTCTCAGACGGGTTGAAACGACGTAAATTTCTTGGAATGGGTCTCCTTGGCTTTGCAGGACTAACCATACCTCTAATTTCCAAATCAGAAACTCAGCATTCCATTGAGAATTTTGTAAGTGATTCCATTGCATCTTTTGCTGATAAAACAACCAGTCAAACGGATAGTATTCAGGAAAAAATTCAATTGCTTCAAGAGGCACTGATCAAAAAAGATTACAGAACCGCCAGAGCTCTGACCAATTCAATCAGAATCTCTGAAATTCAGTTACAAGCCGAAGAAGAAAACTTGGGTACCCCTCATGTTTCTGCAAGTCAGTTTGGAACAGTTGATTCGCTTCCGCAAGTCTGGAAAACCTGGGCAAAAGGTTGGAAATATTATAAGGTTGTCAGTTTAGAGGAAAAAATAGGAACCCCACGTAAAGCTGAGCCTGTTGAAGTATTATTGAGCTTTCAGTCGTCTCAAACGGCCTCTCTTGCACGTGAAATACGGGTAGCAGAAATTAAGGACGGTGTTTTAACCGAGGTAATTTCTCAGGTATTCTCTGAGGTACGTCGAGGTTCTGATAAGATTTGTAAATTATTATTTCTTGCCGATAATCAGGGTAAAGAAAGGAGACAATATATTGTATTCTATGGTAATCCTGATGCAGAATTGCCCAAATATCAGTCCGACTTAAAGGTTAGTGGCGAAGGTTACGGGCTGGATATTGAGAATGAATTTTTTACAGCAATTCTCTCCAAACAAACTGGTCAGCTTGCCCGTATGATCTTAAAACGTGAGCATGGACTTGAGATTTATTCAGGTGGACAGGGGCATGGTGAACCAGCCGGGATAGACTGGGCTCACGATTATGTTTCTGATGATGGAATTCAAAAAATGCGTATTTCATTATGGGATGAATGTCCTGATTTTGAGGTTGTTAAAGGGCCAATATGTACGATCATTCGTCGCTGGGGCTTTCCTTATTCACCTGTTCACCCCTTATTCTCACCCGCCAGGATGATCATGGATATAGAGTATCGTTTTTATGCAGGATTGCCTTATTTCCATAAGTTCGGTCACATGACTGCGGTTAAGCAATTTTCTCCTGCTGCTTTACGAGATGATGAATGGGTCATTACCGGACAGTCATTTACTGATATGTTATGGATGGGGCCAGATGAAAAATTAAAAACAGGAAATGTTCCTGCAGATTTAAGTGAAAAATTATGGGGTATTGGTTTCTTCAATAAAGACACTAAAGACTCATTCTTTGGATTTTTCCTTGAGCATCATGCCGAAGGTTTAGGGGCCGAATTATCGCATAATGGGTCGCCTAATTTACATTATCAATGGCATGGGCAGATTTGGAGCAGGTATCCGGTTCCAAAAACAATAAAAACTATCCCAAAAGGAGCTGTTTTACATCAAAAGAATGCCTATGTAACCATACCATTTACTCTTAAGGATGATACTTTAAAAATTGAAAACCTTAGACAAGAACTTCTTAATCCATTAAGCAGCGCGGGGTCAGTGCTTTCAAACGGTATAATTGCAAAAGAAAGTCCGCGTCGTCTTGCGCGGGTATCCGAAGCTCAGGATAGCCCGATCAATAAAGCTTTAATATGGGAAGCTTTAGGTTTGGTGAAAGATCCACAATTGTATAAAGCAGATATCAGTATTGTTGATCTGGGCTTAGTTTATGATGTGGCTGTTAGAGGAAGTGTGGTAACAGTTACGCTGGCAATGCCTCATAGAGGTAGGCCACTCGGAGCTTATTTTACACATAGTTCAAATGTTGTTCATGCTACGGTTTCTAAAACGATGATGGAGGCAGTATATGCAGTTCCGGGAGTGCGTAAGGTAATTATGGAACAAACATGGTACCCACTATGGAACGTTAATTTGCTAACTGATGCTGGGCGATTAAAACTTCAGCTTTAATATTTTTTTGAATACACCTTTATATCTAGCCGACCTCAGTAGGGGTCGGCTTTATGAAATTGAACCAAACCATTGAAATCTGAGTTTTACAAAAACCTGATTTTAATCTATTAATAACAATTTTATGATGTTAAGCCGCAAAATAAAGAATTACCGCTGGATCATTCTAACCTTATTGGTTACGGCTACTACCATCAATTACCTTGACCGGCAAATCCTTGGTTTATTGAAACCAACCCTTGAAGTAGAGTTCACTTGGTCAGAAACAGATTTCGCCTTTCTGGTAATGGCATTTACAGGTGCTTATGCCATTGGTTTGATCTCTTGGGGTTGGTTTATCGATCGAATTGGTACAAAGCCTGGCTATATTATTTCTGTAGCTGCCTGGAGTATTATGGGTATGCTTCATGCTGTAGCAAGAAGTGTGACAGGCTTTGGACTAGCAAGAATCGGTTTAGGATTAACAGAGTCTGGAAATGTACCCGCTGGAATGAAAACCATTGCCGAATGGTTTCCCAGAAAAGAGCGAGCTTTAGCTACTGGTTTATTTAATTCAGGAACTAGTGTTGGGATTATTCTGGCACTAATCATTGTTCCATGGATCCTGAGTAGCTATGGCTGGCATGAAGTGTTTATATTAACCGGGTCTATTGGCTTTATTTGGCTTTTAGTTTGGATCTATGTGTATGATGTTCCATCTAAACACAAGCGTTTAAGCAAAGAAGAATACAATTATATACATGAAGGACAGAAATTAGATCCGGAAGTTGAAGTAGAGGTGGTCAAGATCAAATGGATTAAACTTTTCACCTTTCCGCAAACATGGGCCTTTATTACTGGTAAAATATTATTAGACCCTATTTATTGGTTTTTTATGTTTTGGTTACCCTCGTATTTTGCCTCAACCTTCAAGTTGAATATGGCGAATTTAAGTCCTGAATTGATGATAATCTACACAATGACCATTGCTGGGAGTATTGGAGGAGGCTATTTTTCTTCTTGGCTGATAAAAAGAGGCTGGCCAACCTTAAAGGCAAGAAAAACTGCTCTTTTTATTTTCGCTATTATGGAATTAACCGTACTTTCAGCTCAGTTTGCCACTAATGCCTGGATGGTTGTAGGTATCCTTAGTTTTACACTTGCGGTGCATCAGGCTTGGAGTACAAATGTTTTTACTTTAGTTGTTGACCTGTTTCCAAAGCAGGCTGTCAGTTCTGTAACTGGAATTGGAGCCATGTCTGGAGCAGTAGGAGGAATGTTGTTCCCTCTTTTGGTAGGATATATTTTGGATAGTTATAAAGCTGCAGGAAATTTAGTAGGTGGTTATAATTTATTGTTCATCATTTGTGGTTTAACCTACTTGGTTGCATGGATAATCATTCATTTGCTGACAAGAAAATCAGATATAGTAAGCTTGCAGGAGTTGATAGAATCAAAAAATTAATACAATAAGATTTAGAATAATAACAAATGAAAATTGAATTTAAAGATCAAATAGGAATCATAACCGGAGCAGCTTCCGGATTAGGGCAGGCTATTGCCTTGAAATTATCTGCTAAAGGCGTTAAACTTGCTTTGTTTGATAGGGATAAAAGCGGTTTGGAAAAAACGCAGAGTCAGTTAACAGGCGAATCTGAGCTTTATCTGGTAGATATTACTGTTGAAGCAGATGTTGCAGAGGCTATAAATAAAGTAAATGCGCGATTTGGTGGTGTAGATATTCTAGTTAATTGTGCCGGCATTGCTGGAAAAACGAATATTTTGAGCCATGAGGTTGAATCCGATAATATGCGCTTGGTATTTGATGTGAATTTCATGGGCTCATTTTATACCTCCAAGTATGCCATCCCATACATGCTTAAAAATAATTATGGTCGTGTTCTGCATATTGCATCCATATCAGGCAAGGAAGGGAATGCCGGTATGCTCGCTTACTCAGCATCAAAAGCAGCTGTTATTGGTATGACCAAGGTGCAGGGAAAGGAATACGCCGAAAATGGTATCACTGTTAATGCCTTAGCTCCAGCAGTCATCAGAACAGCAATGGTAGAGGCATTGCCCGAACAACAGGTTAAATATATGACCGACAAAATTCCAATGAAACGTTGTGGAACTTTGGAAGAAGCAGCGGATACTGCAACTTTTATAGTTTCACCTGAGGCTAGTTTTTCAACTGCTTTTACCTTTGATCTTTCAGGTGGAAGAGCAACTTATTAATCCAAAAGAAATTAATAAATAATATAAAGAGGGTAGGTTCTGGTTTTCCCCGAATCTACTCTAATGAAATCTTAACCTTTAAATTTTCAATTATGTACTGGGATCAACTTTCATCTAAGCAAATTGCCGCACTCGATAAAAATATTCCAGTGCTTTTGAATATTGCGGCAATTGAACAGCATGGTGCTCATTTACCTGTAGCTACCGATCGGCTTATTGGTGAACACTTTTCCGGGTTATTGAATAAGGAAATGGAGGATAGGGTATTGATCCTTCCAATTGTAGCCGTTGGATGTTCCGATCACCACATGGACTTTAGCGGAACATTGAGCTTGAGTCATAATACCTTCGCTGCAGTTGTAAAAGAGATGATTCAATCCGTATTACATCATGGATTTTATAATATCCTACTGTTGAATAGCCACGGTGGAAATCAGGGTATTATGCAGGTCATTATTGAACAGCTAGGATTTGCGAACCCCAATGCTCATATCCTTGGTGCTTCTTGGTGGAATGTAGCAAAAGAAGAACTTTTAAAGATCACAGAAACTGGTCCCGGCGGAACAGGTCATGCCTGCGAGTTTGAAACTTCTTTGATGAAAGTTATCGCTCCGCAATTGGTTCATGATTCCCAGATCAAACAGGGAGCTAATGTATGGGCCTTCCCTTCTGTTGATGGCGATCTGTTAACTGGCCCCAAAGTTTCTTTTTATCGTACAATGAAGGAGTTGACACCCAATGGTGTTTACGGTGATCCGACTAAATCATCTACTGAAAAAGGACTGCAGATTGGCACTTCTGTGACTAAAGCCTTGAAAGGTTTGGTTTTAGAGATGTATTCTCTTAAGAATAGAAAACACATCTCATCATAAGCAAGTATTTTACTCCTCAGACTTATTTTTTAAAGCCATTAATAGGGTATAAGCCCCTTTAATAACTAGTTCTTTCCCTTTGAATTTATCCTCATTCAAAACTTGAATGAACCCGTCTTTGCTTGTTCCGGTTTCTGCAGGAACCATTTCATATACTTTAGTAGATTTTTGAATGAAAATATAATCTTTGCCTTCAAAGTTTACAATTGCTTCTTCTGCAATTGCTAGGGTTTTAGTGCTTTTTACTTCAATTTCAGCATTCATATACATACCTGGAGCCAAGCTTTTATCTGCATTTTCAAAATGGCAATGTACTTCTGCAGTTCCTTCAGCTGATAGATCTCTGCTTATTAGGCTGATCTCTGCAGCATATTTCTTTTCAGGTTGATTATTGGTGTAAGCAATTATTTTCTGACCCATTGAAAGCTTATTTAAATCTTTTTCGAATATTTTAAGATTTAAATGTATGTATGAAGGGTCAATAAGCTCAAAAAGCACATCTGATGGGTTAACGAATTTTCCAATATTGACATTAACCTTTGATACAAATCCATTGATTGGTGAATATACCGGAATAGTTCTTGAAATAGTACTCTCAGAAATAGATGCCGGATTGATGTTGACCATTCTTAGTTTTTGTTCTAAAGCGCTCAAAGAAATTCGTTGAGTATTGTACTCCATTTGAATTTGCTGGAACACTTTATCACTACTTGCCTTACTTGCATTTAGCTCTTTCTGACGATCAAATTCAGCCTTGCTAAAAGCTAATCTGGCTTTTATTGTTAGATAGTCTTGCTGTAGTTGAATATATTGCTGGTCTTCAATCACTGCAATAACTTCACCTTTTCTAATATTTAAACCGGGCAATAATTTGGTCGATTTTAAATATCCACCCAAAGGAATACTAACAGAAATCATGTTTTGTGGGGGCACATCAATGGTTCCATTGGTAATGATTAATGAGGATAATGCTTTTTCTTCAAGTTTAGCTAATACAAGTTTCGTAGACTTTAATTGAGCATCACTTAGTGTTACTACATTAGTAGTTATATCACTAGCTTCTGTTAGTGCTTCTTTTTTAGTACTAGTCCCGCATGCTGTAATCAGAATTGCGAAAGTTAAAATGAATATATTTTTCATTTACATTTATTTTATAATGAGCTTATTACTGAATATCGCATCAGCTTTAATTTTCTTTAGAATTCAGATAATTGAGATTGATTATGCTTTCATTTAGCAATTTAATGATATCAAGATGATTGTTTTTAATAACAATAGCCTGATTGTTTAGCATGACCCACTCTAAATAATTTATTTCGCCGTTAATAAATTGTTTGTCAGCAGTTTGCCTAATAATATTCGCTTCTGGCATAGAAGTTTGCTCATAATAGCTCAGCGCTCCCAGATAAGTTTCATATTGTGAACGTGCACTTTGATAGTGTGTTTCTAAAGCGCTTAGCTGAGTTTGATAATTGTTTTCTGCTATCTTTTCTGATAATGCAGAAGCATTCACTTTTGCCTTTTGCGAAGATGTGAATACCGGTATTCCAATGCCGAAATAAGCTGCGCCAAATCGTTTGGAAGATGGGTAATAAATGTCATTAGCCCCAATTCCTTTTATACTTGAATTGAAATATCCCAGGTTTAGTTCAGGTAGAAATCGTGATTTTTCAAGTTTCGAATTCGCTGAAGCAATTAATTTTTGTTGATCGGATATTTTCAACAAGGGATGCTCGGCTAAAATTGGCCTATCCATTGAATTGGATAAATTTATTTTGGGTCCAATGGCTTCAGGCTCTGTCTTGATTCCGGTATTCAGTAGCAGTTGGAACTGAAGCTTTGCTAGTTCAATTTCCTCCTGCAGTGATTTGAGCTGAAGAAAAATACCTCCTCTTTGCGTTTTAGCAGTAGCTCTCTCTAGAATATTGCTTTCTCCAGTTTTGAAACGGAGTTCTGCTTTATTTAAAAAACTTGAATAGATGCTGTCTGCCTGAATCAATAGTTTCTCTTTTTCTTGTAGGATTAGGATTGAATAAAAGATCTGCGTAACAGTTCTTCTGATTTCAGCTTCTTTTAAAGAAATACTCAATACGGAAGCTTTCCATTCTTCATTCAACAATTTCTTTTGATTTGAATAAACGGTTGGGAAACTAAAAGATTGAGATAATCCAAATCTTGAATCTGAATAGATACTATTGATTTGTCCGAATTCAGAACTAAGCGTAGCCTGAGGGATATTTGCAGATGTTTTGATCAGTTTTTGCTGATATTCAGATTTTAACTGTTCATTCTTAACAGCTCGGTTATTTTTTAGGGCGGTATCAATTGCTGCCTGTAAACCGATCTTTTCTTGCGCATTCACAGTACTAAAACCTGTAAAACATAGAATGAGTAGAACTGCTACACTATTTTTTAAAGTTTTTATGCTTGCTGAACCTTCAAAAAGTATATACAGTATAGGTAATACAAAGAGGGTTAGTAAAGTTGCGATCATTAATCCGCCAATCACCACTGTGGCCAATGGTTTTTGAACTTCTGCCCCAGCACCGCTACTTAATGCCATAGGTAAAAAACCTAATGAGGCTACAAATGCGGTCATTAATACTGGACGTAAACGGATCTTTGTGCCCATTATCACTATTCTCCTGAGGTCTGTTTGCCCTGAAGCTTTGAGCCTATTAAATTCAGCAATGAGAACAATTCCGTTTAAAACAGCAACACCAAAAAGGGCAATAAATCCTATTCCTGCGCTAATACTGAAAGGCATACCCCTAAGTGCTAGAAAGTATATGCCTCCAATGGCAGATAATGGGATGGCTGTGTAGATTATTAAACCTTGTTTAACGGAGTTAAATGCAAAGAATAATAGTATAAATATTAATAGGAGGGATATAGGTACGGCAATCATCAGCCTTTTTTTTGCTGCATTCAGATTTTCAAATGCTCCTCCATAGCTTACGTAATAACCAGTTGGTAACTTGACTCGTTCATTTATTTTCATCTGTAATTCATTAACTATACTTTGAACATCACGGCCACGCACATTAAATCCAACCACAATTCTGCGTTTAGCATCCTCACGCTGTATTTGATTGGGTCCGTTTTTTATGTCAACTAATGCCACTTGGTTTAATGGAATAAATGTCCCTTGAGGAGTTGGAATCAATAAATTTTTAACATCCTCTAAATTCTTTCTTTTATCCATGTTTAACTTGACTATTAGATCAAATCGCTTTTCACCTTCAAACACAAGACCTGAGCTTTGTCCTGCGAATGCCGTATTAACTACTCTGTTGATGTCAGCTATATTTAAATTGTATTGAGCGATGGCATTCCGATTATAATTAATTACAATCTGTGGCATCCCGGTCACCGGTTCAACGAAAAGATCTTGGCTACCTTCAACTTCATTTACGATTTTACCCAATGATTCGGCATAATGCGCCAAAGTATCTAGGTCTTCACCGAAAATCTTCAATACAACATCCTGCCTAGCACCAGTCATTAATTCATTGAAACGCATTTGCACAGGATATTGGAAGCCCGCAGTAATTCCTGGTACATCCTCTAATGCTTTACTCATTTTTGTAGCCATTTCGTCAAAAGTTTTGGCAGTGGTCCATTCACTTTTGTCTTTCATAATTACCATCATGTCACTCGCCTCCATAGGCATCGGATCGGTTGGAACTTCACCGCTTCCTATTTTGGTAATTACCTTAATAACTTCTGGAAATTGAGTTTTAAGAATATGAGCTGCTTGGGTCGTACTCTCAATAGTGGTATTTAAGTTACTGCCTGTCAATACCCTCGTATCAACTGCAAAATCGCCTTCTTCTAATGCCGGTATAAATTCACCGCCTAAATTTGAAAGAATAACAAGTGCGGTAATAAACAAACCTATTACCGTTCCTAGAACTATTTTAGGAAAATTCAGTACTCTTGAGAGCTGATGCTGGTAAAAAGCTTCAACTTTGAACATGATTTTATCTGATAAATTCGGTTCATGCTTTATTTTTTTACTTAAAAACCAGGCGCTCATCATTGGTATATAAGTTAAGGAAAGAATAAACGCTCCCAATAGTGCAAAAGCTACGGTCTGTGCCATTGGTTTAAACATTTTACCTTCTATTCCTTCAAGGGTAAATATGGGTAGATAGACAATTAAAATGATAATTTGACCGAATACTGCACTATTCATCATTTTACTTGCCGAATTTTTTACTTCTCCATCCATGTCTTTTTGCGACAAACGATTGACCAGTCCAAATCGTTTTCCATGCGTGATCTGATGCATGACCGCTTCCACAATAATGACCGCTCCATCAACAATCAATCCGAAATCAAGAGCACCTAAACTCATTAAAT
>CAIJME010000509.1 GCA_903821625.1 uncultured Sphingobacteriales bacterium
CGAATAGCATAATCTTCTTTTTAATATTCATTGTAATTATGTTTTATGAATGTCAAAATAATGGGTTTAACCTGTTAACATTCATTACATTCTGCTGAATAATTCTTAATATCGCCCAAGATAAAATCAGTTCTTGCTGAAAGCCTGATATAATATGAATAGAAAGAAATGAAAATTTATACTAAAACCGGAGATGAGGGATTAACCTCTCTTATAGGTGGAACACGGGTGCCCAAATATGATCTTCGTATTGAAAGTTATGGTACAGTTGATGAGTTGAATTCCTACATAGGTTTGATTCGTGATCACGATATTGATACAGATCAAAAGGACAATTTGAAGGAAATACAGGACAGATTGTTTACTATCGGTGCAGCCTTAGCTTCAGACCCTGAGAAATCTAAAATGAAAATTCCGGATCTTCATCTTTCGGATATAACTTTTCTTGAAAGTCAAATCGATGAGATGAATTTAGTGCTTCCTGAGCTAAAACATTTTATTTTGCCTGGAGGAAGTCCGGTGGTTTCATTTTGCCATGTTTCCAGATGCGTTTGCAGAAGAGCAGAGCGAATTATCGTTCACCTAAAGGAGGAAAGTTTTGTGGATGAAAAGGTAATTATTTACCTGAACAGGCTTAGCGATTATCTTTTTGTGCTAGCAAGAAAATTGTGCCAAGATAGTAATATGCCTGAAAATCAGTGGTTTCCGCGAGTTTAATTATAGTTTATTAAAATAATTGATATTGTTATTTAAATTATTATATTTTTGCAAAAAATAGTATAAACCAAATTCTAAGAAATATGTATTGGACATTAGAATTAGCGTCACATTTAGAAGACGCTCCATGGCCGGCAACAAAAGATGAACTAATTGATTATGCAATTCGTTCAGGCGCACCAGTGGAAGTTATAGAAAACCTGCAAGCATTGGAAGATGATGGCGAGCCATATGAAAATATTGAGGAGATATGGCCGGATTATCCCACCAAGGATGATTTCTTCTTTAATGAAGACGAATATTAAAAAGCACCCTGCTCAGGCAGGGTTTTTTTATGTTTTGTTTTTTTGACTTAGATAGAATTCGGCAAGACTTAGGTCTTCAGGAAAAGTGATTTTAAGATTTTTACTTTCACCTTCTATTAAGTTTAAACTAATACCTGTGCGTTCTACAACTGATGCATCATCTGTGAATTCAATGCTGTATTCCTGCTTATAGGCTTGATTAAGAAGCTCGAATTGAAAAGTTTGAGGGGTTTGAATCAGATAAATTTCATCTCTATTTAATGCTAGGCTTGAATTGCCTTTTTGTTGTCTGACTGAATCTTTAGACTTAATAGCCACTACTGCATTGCCTGTTTGCTCAGCTTCTATAAAAGAACGGCAGATCAGTTCGTTGCTGACTATTGGCCTGACTGCATCATGTATTGCAACAACAGATTCTTCCCTTAGGGCCTCAATTCCATTTTTAACGGAGTGGAATCGTTGAAGCCCACCTTTTATAAGGGTATGCGGAATTGAAAAATTATAATTTTTACAAAGCTGCTCCCAGTACGTGTGAAAATCCACATTCAATACTAGAATAATCTCTGGCTTGAAATCTGAGTAGTAGAATGCTTCAATCGTATGCATAAGAATAGGTTTACCATTCAAAAGCATAAATTGTTTAGGTACATCAGATTGCATCCTGCTTCCGGAGCCAGCACCTACTATGATTGCGTAGTATTTCAAAACTAAAATATCAGATATTTTATTTCCAGGCTACACAAGGGTAAAGAATAAACCCCATTTCCCCTGTAAAAATTAGATGATTAGCATTGCATCTCCATAACTGTAAAAGCGGTATTTTTCTTTCACAGCAACCTCGTATGCTTTCATCACATTTTCATAACCTCCAAATGCTGCTACCATCATCAAAAGCGTTGACTCAGGTGTATGGAAGTTAGTGATCATGCAATTGGCAATACTGAAATCATAAGGAGGAAAGATGAACTTACTGGTCCAGTCATTTGCAGCTTTTAATTCCTTTCCTGCAGAAACAGCAGATTCAATCGATCTCATGGAAGTTGTTCCTACTGCACAAACTCTACGTTTTTCAAGAATGGCCTTGTTTACGATATCCGCATCTTTTTGTTCGATTATATACTGCTCTGAATCCATTTTATGTTTGGTAAGGTCTTCAACCTCAACAGACCTGAAAGTGCCTAGACCAACATGAAGTGTAATTTCAGCAAAATCAACACCCTTTAATTCCAGGCGTTTTATGAGCTCACGACTAAAATGTAAACCAGCGGTTGGAGCTGCAACTGCACCTTCATTTTTAGCGAAGATCGTTTGATATCTCTCCTTATCTTCAGCTGTTGCTTTGCGTTTTATATATTTTGGTAGCGGAGTTTCACCTAGGATTTCGATATTTCTACGGAACTCATCATTTGTACCATCGAAAAGGAAGCGAATAGTTCGTCCACGTGAAGTAGTATTGTCTACAACCTCAGCAACTAATAGATCATTATCTCCAAAGTAAAGCTTATTTCCAACTCTAATCTTACGTGCAGGATCAACTAAAACATCCCAAAGACGAAGTTCACGATTTAATTCACGAAGTAAAAATACTTCAATTGTTGCACCGGTCTTTTCCTTATTGCCGTAAAGGCGAGCTGGAAAAACTTTGGTGTTGTTTAAAATCATCACATCTTTCTCTTCAAAATACCCTAAAACATCTTTGAATATTTTATGCTCAATAGCTCCGGTTTTCTTGTCCAAAACCATTAGTCGCGATTCGTCGCGATTTTCAACTGGGTTGTGGGCTATTAAAGATTCAGGTAAATCAAATTTAAACTGAGATAATTTCATAATTATTTATTGTGTATTTCAGGGCGCAAATTTAACAAAATAAAACTATAAAAGTTTATTCTTATGGATAGAAATTTAAGAATGGTATATTTAAATTAATATTCATCTGCTGACCTGTAACGTAATCTATTAAATTTGGTCTAATACCTATATGATATTCCTCAAACTTTTAAAAGAGAGTTTTTTATTTGCATTTGGAGCCCTAAGGCAAAATAAACTCAGAACAATTTTGTCATTGTTAGGAATAACGATTGGTATAATGACTATAGTTGGAGTTTTTTCGGCAGTAGACACCCTTCGTAATAACATTCAAAGCAGTGTTGAAAAATTGGGCAGTAATACCATATATATTCAAAAGTGGCCATGGGTTGGTGGTCCAGATTTTCCATGGTGGAAATACATTAGTAGGCCGCATCCATCACTTCGCGACTATGGAAAGCTTACAGAACGTCTTCAAACAGCTGAGGGTATATCATTTGAGATTGGAATAGGAAACCGTACCATCAAGTATAAAAATAATAGTATTGAAGGTGCCGAGATAAAAGCGGCTTGTCATGATTATTATAAGGTTTGGAAGTTTGACTTTCAATCTGGACGTTATTTTACAGATAGTGAATCAAAAGGAGGTAGGCCTATTGCAATTATTGGCTATTCAATTGCCGACGGCTTGTTCCCTAATGAAGATCCTATTGGTAAAGTGATTACCGTTTTAGGAAGGAGAGTCACCATTATTGGAGTATTTACTGAAGAAGGCGAAGATATGCTGGGCGTTTCTGCTGATAAAACCGTCTTGATACCCCTAAATTTTGCAAAGGGTGTAATTAAAGTTGAAGATGAACGTTATGGTCCGCAAATTACCATTAAGGGAAGAGAGAATATTTCAGTAAATGAACTTGAGAGTGAATTGAAAGGAACAATGCGTTCAATTCATCGGCTTGGCCCACAGGATGATGATGATTTTTCTCTTAACAAAACAACTGTGCTGACCGCGCAACTAGATCAGCTATTTGGTATTATTGATATTGCTGGTGCGATAATTGGTGGTTTTTCAATTTTAGTTGGCGGGTTCGGGATAGCTAATATTATGTTTGTATCTGTTAAAGAACGTACCAATATCATCGGCATTCAAAAGTCATTGGGCGCTAAGAATTATTTCATTATGCTTCAATTTCTAATTGAATCGGTTCTGCTTTGTTTAATGGGTGGATTTATTGGTCTCCTCATCGTGTTTGTATTAGCATTTATTTCTAAAACATTCTTTGATCTCACC
>CAIJME010000510.1 GCA_903821625.1 uncultured Sphingobacteriales bacterium
CTTTCACCTTTTCGCTTTCACCTTTCTACTTATAACTTATAACTTACAACCTACAACTTACAACTTATAACTTACAACTGATATTACTTTCCAAATTTCATCTTCAGCTGCTCCAGCATATCCGTATTTATAGGCTTTGCATCTTCTTTGGGTTTTTGAGGGCTAGGAGATTCAGGTTTAGTTATAGAATTAGTAGCTTGTCTTTCATTACGCAATTGCTCTTTTTTAGCATTCATGCGGTTCCAGATCTTCTCCAAACATTTTTTAGTATACAATGGGAAATCACCATTCAGCATCCAGTTATAATAACTTGGTTCTGACTGAAAAACATCTTCAACAGCCCTTCCTTTATGTTTACCGAAATTGATTACCTCTACACCTTCCTCATTATAAACCATTCTAGAAGCAAAATCTACTGGATTATTGAGGTTTGTGAATTTATGAAGTGCCTCTATATTGTTCTGAACTGGCTTAGTGACTATACCTTTTTTATCTTCCCAGTCTTGATTTTGATACTTCTCGATCTGCGCTTTCAAAACCTCATAGGTTGCCTTAATATCCGCTTCAGCCGAGTGAGCATTCTCAATATTCTTACCACAATAGAACAGATAAGCTGCTTTTAAGGTACGCTGTTCCATTTGGTGAAAAATATTCTGAACATCCACAAAATGTCTGTTATCGATATCAAAATTAATTCCGGCACGAAGAAATTCTTCCATTAATACTGGAATATCAAAGCGATTAGAGTTATAACCTGCAAGGTCACAATCATCCAAAAATCTGGCCAACTCCTCGCCTGCTTGTTTAAATGTTTGAGCATTTTTAATATCCTCATCATAGATTCCATGAATTAGGGACGACTCAAGCGGAATGGGAATTACGGGATTGATACGCATGGTTTTTACATCTTCTGTTCCGTCAGGCATGGCCTTTAGGATAGAAATTTCAACGATACGATCTGATGCAACATTTACACCGGTAGTTTCCAGATCAAAAAAAGCAAGGGGGCGTTTCAGATTTAATTTCATGCGATTAACTAAAGATTAGAATACCTGCTAAAATTCCTATGATCATGATGAGATACATTAGTATTTCTGTGCTGGCAAAGCGTTTATATTTTATCCAGAATGTATAGTCGCCTTTCTCTTTGCTCATAAATTTCCGGGTGAGTTAATTATTAATCAAAATTACTGATTAATAAATAGAAATCATGAATCTATTGAGCCTATGGTTTAACACTTCCTGCTCTGCTAAAATATTTATAATACCATGGATCTTTCAAATCGCTGATGATAACCCCTTTAGAGGTAGATGCATGAACAAATTTATTATTTTGAAGATAGATCCCCACATGATTGAATTTCTGGCCGTCGAAATCAAAAAAGACCAGATCACCTTCTTTTAGATCCTTTTCAAATTTACGTTTTACATCTTCTGCCATGGATCTGGCATTACGTGGTAATTGTTTATTATAGATGTCTTTTGCAAGTAATATTGTAAAACCAGAGCAATCCACTCCTTTTTTATCCATTCCTCCATTTTTGTATGGAACCCCTATCCAACTGTCAATAAAGCGATAGAGCTTTTCATTATCCAGATCTTTTTCTTTGACATTCAATAGAGATGCATACCGCTCTTTAATAGTTCCGGAAGATTTAGTCGTTGATTTGGAGGTATCGGTTATAATCTTTTTGCTTTTACAGGATGTGTAAATACTGGTAAGCAGCAATAGTCCGAGGCAGAATAAAACACTTCTTAATCTTAGCATACGCCGAAATTGAATTTATTTGGAGTAATATCAAACGACAGTTTATGAACAGCTGTGAATAAATAAAGCTATAGGAGATCAGATCCTTGCATAACCCAGTGTTTCTATATCTTCAGAGGATTCTGTTAGATGGAGTTTCCCATCATTTAATAAGTATATACTATCTGCTAGGTCTGTGATATGTCTGAACATATGATCAGAAATAATAAAGCCCTTATTTTCCTTTTCAGTGATCAGCAATTTCTTAATTCTTTCAATCTGCAAAGGGCTGATATGGGTAAAAGGCTCATCCAGCACGTCTATTCAATGCTAATTTTGATTTTTTTGTATACTTTTGACATTGATTACATAAGTTCGTATTTTTGCTATTAATAATGAAATTCTACGAAAAATATCCACAACTTAAAGAAAAAGGTTACTTAGCACAAGTGCTGACGAAAACTGTTTTCTCGACGATGTTGTTGGAAAACCAGCAAGTGTCAATATCGAAAGTTGAAGAGATTGTTCTGGAATTGTTGAAAGATCAAGAGTCAAAAGGCAGTCAATTCTTTTCTAATCAAATTCGCTAAAGGATCAAAGTTGCCATTGTCTGCCAATTTCATTGCTTCAATATAAATTTTTCTGCTGTCACCATCGCGATGATAGAGTTCAAGCGGTTTGTATCCGAATTTCAGAGCTACAATGTTCATCAATATTCGTCCTGTTCTGCCATTGCCATTATTAAATGGGTGAATACGAACAAAATCATAATGGGCAAAAGTGAGGCAGTCCAAATGGTCTTGATGGGTAGTTGCATTGAGAACCTTGAAGTTTAAGTTGTCAATGAACTGGTACATTAGTTGCAAAACTTTTGAAGGTTCGGGAGGTATCAATTGTCCCACTTTAACTGTTGTTGTCCGCCAAAGGCCAGCCCATTCATAAAGTTCGGAAAAAGCAATGCTATGAATTTCTAAAAGTAACTGAGTAGAAATTTCTGTTTCGCTGTCTAACTCAAACACAAAAAGTTCAGCCCCTGCAATGCCTTTCGCCTCATACTCATTGATAAGATTTTTATCAGTAAGGTTAAGTTTGTTTTCGTCGGGTGATGGTGTCCAGTTAGTGTTGTTTTCCATTCTTCAAAGGTATGATTTTTGATGCTTGATTGTAGAGACGAAGCATTAACACTAACCCATTTATAAGTCTGAACATATGATCGTAAACAACAAAGTCATTATTTTCCTTTACCATGGGGTATTATGGATAAAAGGATCAAAAATGGAAAGCAAATTGAGATTTAGATTTAATAAGTATATAGAGTTCACCATACGGGTTTAACCGCCGGAGAATTCTATATACTTCAAGTTGAAAGATGTTAATAACCAATTAATGAATATCTGAATATATGCAAGCCTATTAACTATAAGTTCTGTCAGCAGAACGTTTATCATCCCATTCTGTGGTAGGAGCAAAATAGCTCTTGTCTGATGGTCTCAAATGTTGCTTCAATACCTCTTCATTGAGCTCAATACCAAGCCCCGGAGCATCAAGCGATACATTAGCATATCCCTTTTCGATCATTTTCTTGCCATCTGTGGTTTTTACCAGATCTTCCCACCATGGAATATCAACAGAATGATGCTCTAATGAAAGGAAATTTTGGGTAGCAGCAGCACAATGTACACTCGCCATGAAAGAAACTGGTGTACCAGCCTGATGCATTGCCATAGCTACTCCATACTCTTCAGCATAATCACCTATTCTTTTGGTTTCTAATAGTCCTCCCGAAGAAGCCAAATCCGGATGAATAATATCTACTGCCCTGGCATGAATCAAGGGTTTGAAATCTTTTAGCAGATAAATATCTTCACCTGTAGTTGTAGGTGTTTCC
>CAIJME010000511.1 GCA_903821625.1 uncultured Sphingobacteriales bacterium
ATAGACAGACGTTACCTGAATAATGAAAAATTTGTTGAAAAAAATGTGCTGAATCAGCAATTTCAACCAAGAGATGTGGATCAACTAATCATGCGTGATCAATCGTATTATAGAGTGTTGGATTTAAGCCAAGGTAATCCTTTTTCAAATTCAGTACCATCTTACTTTCATAAAAGTCTGGGAGGATATCATGCCGCTAAGCTTAAGCGTTACCAGGAAGTATTAGATAAACAATTCAATGGAGCGATCAATGAAGATGTGCTCGATATGCTGAATACTAAATACTTGATTACTTCCGACCAGAATGGACAAAAAGAAACCATGAAAAATCGCTCAACAGCAGCGGGACATGCCTGGTTTGTTCAAAAGGTAGAATATGTAAAAAATGCGGATGAGGAAATGATGGCAATCAGCAGTTTTGATCCTAAAAATGTAATGGTTGTTGATCAAAAATTCAAATCGCTGATTGATGTAAATAAAGTCGGTTATGATGGCAATGGGTTCATCAGACTTACTAATTATCATCCTGACCAGCTGACCTATGAGTATTCATCAGGCCGTGATGCCTTAGCTGTATTCTCTGAAATGTGGTATGAAAAAGGCTGGAACGCATACGTTGATGGCGAAAAAATACCTTACTTCAGAGCAGATTATATATTACGTGCTGCACAATTACCAGGAGGAAATCATAAACTGGAATTTAAGTTTGAACCTAGCTCATACTATACTGGCGAAACTATTTCACTGATAGCATCCTTTCTTTTATTGCTTTCTTTAGGATATGCAATATTTCTGGAAGTTAAAAGGAAAGAGATTAAGGCCTAAAAATGAGTGTGACTGACGAAATCAATTTCCGCTCGGTCAGGTGATTTCGTAAGTCGTAGGTTTCAGACTTACGAATTTACATAGGCGTCATGAAAGGCAAATTCGTAAGTCGCTTTGTTGTTAAGTGTGACTGACGAAATCAATTTTCCGCTCGGTCAGGTGATTTCGTAAGTCGCTGTTGGTTATCAATCATTCGTCTTTCTATGCTTCAGGTAATAGAAGCCAAGCTTTCCGGCAATCAGCACATGATTAAAAATAGTAGGTATCAGGCCATAATGCTTTGAAAAAATATGAAAGCGCTCTGCAAGGCTTTGACGATGCTTTTTCTTTGACATGCCTCCCACCAGATATTTAGCAACATACCTTCTTACATTCACGATATTTTTGGCCTTTTTAGCCGCCTTGATGATCCAATCGATATCAGAACTTAACTGATAATTTAGGTCATAAGGTTCAGTAAGCGCTCTGCGGATATAGATTGCTTGGTGACTGATACTCATTCCAAACTTAAAATCTCGCCAAGTAAAATGTTCAGGTGTACGATGTCGTCTTTGCCCAAGACTAGTCCAATTTTCATCAAACATCTCGGTCTCACCATAGTAGATGTCTGCATCAGGTTTAGTGGCAAAAATCTTTTCTACAGTATCTGAAGAATAGATCTCATCACCCGAATTCATAAACAGAACATAATCGCCTGTGGCCAATGAAAGTCCTTTATTCATCGCATCGTAAATACCCTTATCCCTTTCGGATACCAATTTGCCTATCCGGCCTTCATATTGCTTTAAAATTTCTAAAGTTCCATCGTTCGAAGCACCGTCAATAAGCAGGTATTCAAGGTTTTCATAGCTTTGATTCAATACCGAAAGCACCGTACGTTCAATGTCATGAACATTATTATAAACAATGGTAATAACAGTTAATTTAGGCTGGAACATGGTTATCTAACAAAGATTTATACAATTCAATATGCTGCCCCGCAATAGTACCTTCCGAGAAATAATCTTCGACAGTTTGACGGGCATTGAAATTTAATTCTGCCTTATCTGGGTAATTGTAAATCCAAGCTATACCTGCTGCAAGATCAGCAGACGATCTATATTCAGCAAGATATCCATTGTATTTATGCTTGACCATATCCGGAATGCCCCCTGTTGCGAAGGCAGTAATTGGAGTTCCACAGGCAAGGCTCTCCATTACCGTATTGGGAAGGTTATCTTCTAATGAAGGCGCTAAAAATACGTCTGCTGCACTGTAACAAAGTGCTAGTTTTTCATCATCAGAGATAGTTCCAAGAAAAGTAGTAGGAATTGAAAACTCAGGAACATTCTTTTCATCTCTGTTGCCAAATACTAGTAACTCAACTGAATCAGGCGATACCTGATGATTGTTGATAAAAAGGTCAATGGCTTCAATTAAATAAGGTGTTCCTTTATGCAGATCTTTCCGAGAAGGCATGAAGCCGCTCATCAAAATAAATTTTTTAGGATCTAAGCCCAATTTTGCTCTGGCTTCTAACTTAGCTGTTGGTATAAATACATTGGTATCTAAGGTATTGGGGATGTTTACGACATTCGCAGAACCAAATAGGCTGCTCTTTGTAACAGATTCAGCCATCCACCGGCTTGGCGCAATGATGGTTATATTCAGTTTGCTATAAGCATTCTCCTTCTTTTTCCAGATCTGGTGGGAGCTGTCATCTGGCCCCTGATAGCTCAAAATGGGACAATTACCGCATTCCTTCAAAAAATGATCGCAATCGTAGCGCACATGGCATCCACCTGTAAAGGCATTGCTATCATGAAATGTCCAAACTAGTGGCTTATTCAAACTGGATAGCTTAGCAATGTCTTGTGGCCTTAAAAAAGCATGATTGATCCAATGAAGGTGAATGATATCAGCAGATTTTACTAGTTGATGTCCTGAAATATCCTTACCCCAAACCGGGAATGAGAATGGAATCGGTACATTTTTGGTAAATAATTTTGCTGTAATACGCTCCAGCATTATTCCAAAAGCAGCAAAAAACTTAGAAAAAAAGCTTTTTGACAAATTCTGGACTTCAGGATTAGCTCTGAAAAGAAAATTTACAGCAAGCTCCGAATCAAGTCCCTTAGCTTTAAGAGCTTTATTTAGACGCATACAGGCCCTGCCTGCACCCCCATTTCCGGCATACGTATTGAGATGGACTATTTTCACTATCCAAAAATACAATTCATTGGGCTAATTGCAGGAATTGATTTCCATTAACAGCTCAATTCCTTTTTAAAATAATGTTGATATATAAACATTCATTCTTCATCTAAAAATTCAAGAAAGATAAAAACGATTATTAAGACCCATTTGGAGTTTACATGCAAAAAATTGAAGCCTTATTTTAAAAAGAACCACCCCCTTTAATTCCCCCGCTCCAATGGAGTCCTTTGGACCAGCGGAATGAAATCATGAACGGCAGGCAGCTAAATCCAGGCACAGGAAAATTTATATCAATCTTAAACAAATCGTCCATTCACTGAACCTCCGTTCACCTCTCTTCCGCATTGACTGGTGCGGCAATGACAACCCCAGCCCTCGCAG
>CAIJME010000512.1 GCA_903821625.1 uncultured Sphingobacteriales bacterium
ATTGGCTGCTGCTGTAAAAGCCTGCATTTCTGCATGTGCGGTAACATCATTCAACTGCTCGGTAAGATTGTGTCCCCGTCCAATTATTCTGCCTCCATGAACAATCACAGCCCCAATAGGAACTTCATCCAGAGCAAGCGCCTTCTGTGCTTCCTTGAGAGCCTCTTTCATAAAAAAGTCATCCGGATTAATGGCCGGCTCATCTGTAAAACTAATATATTTCATACAATTAAATTAAAGATGAACCATTTGGAACCTGCCGCTCAACTGCAGTAAGAACAATATGGCCATCCTGATCCGAAAAACCCGTGACCAGGAATTCCGAAATGAAGTTAGCGATTTGTTTCTTTGGAAAATTCAATACCCCAACAACTTGACGGCCAATTAAATCGTCCTTTTTGTAGTGTTTTGTGATTTGCGCACTACTCCATTTTATTCCATATTCACCAAAGTCAACTTTAAGCTTAAACGCTGGTTTTTTGGCTTCTGGGAAATCAAGAACATCAAGAACAGTACCCACCTTTAGGCATACCTTTTCAAAATCAGACCAGCTTATTTCTTCCATGTTCAAAGTTAAGCATCAATTGTGAATTTATGCAGAGGCATGATCAAGGAAGGCTCCAATGATTGGAACATAAATTGTAAATTTGAGCCATGCATTCTGTGAAATTAAAAAAAGGGAAAGAAAAAGCGGTCAGACAATTACACCCATGGGTGTTTTCTGGAGCAATAGATCAGATCAAAGGGAATCCTGACAATGGTGATATTATTAGGGTCACCGACAGTAATAATGATTTTCTTGCTTATGGTTTTTTTAATAGCAAATCTAGAGTGGCAGTGCGTCTTCTTGAATGGAACCTGGAAACAGAGATCAATGAAAGCTGGTGGAGAAGAAAGATTAAAATTGCAGTAAAACACAGAGATGAACTGAATACAGAAGATACCAATACGTATCGACTAATTTTTAGCGAAGCCGATTTCCTTCCGGGATTGATCGTTGACCGTTATGCAGATTTTCTTTCTGTTCAGATCTTGACATCCGGCATAGAAAATATCAAACATATTATCCTTGATGAATTACAGCAATTGTTAAGTCCGAAAGGGATCTTTGACAGGAGTGATGCCTCAGCACGCGCACATGAAGGGATGGATGCCTCTTCAGGGGGAATTTTGCTTGGCACTGAACCTCCCGAATTTGTCAGCGTGAAAGAGAATGGCATTTTTTATCAGGTAAATATCGCAGAAGGACAAAAATCAGGATTTTACTGTGACCAGCGCGATAACCGAAAATGGGTTGCGGATCATGTAAAAGATAAAAAAGTGTTGGATTGCTTTTCTTACTCAGGTGGATTTAGTCTGAATGCCATGGCTAAAGGAGCAAAAGAGGTAATAAGCGTTGACAGTTCAGCTCCAGCTTTGGATACCTTAAAACGAAATATGGAGCTCAATAATTTTAACAATATTCCTCATCGCCTCATACAATCAGATGTAAATAAACAGCTAAGGGCATTCAGAGAAGTGAATGAAAAATTTGATGTCATTATCCTAGATCCCCCAAAATATGCACCATCAAGATCGGCTTTAACCAAAGCATCAAGAGCATATAAAGACCTGAACAGAATGGCCATGCTTTTACTTGAGGAAGGCGGACTTTTGGCAACGTATTCCTGTTCAGGGGCAGTTGACATCGGCATGTTCAAACAGATTATTGCATGGGCAGCTCTGGATGCAGGAAAGGAAGTGCAATTTATTCAACAGTTTTCACAGCCAGCAGATCATCCGGTGAGATCATCTTTCCCAGAGGGAGAATATCTTAAGGGGCTACTTTGCCGCGTTCTGTAATTAATGAACTACTTTTCATCAGGTTCTTCGGCCAAGTTACGTAAATGAACAGGCTTTTTACCTTTATTCATTTTCAGGTTCAGCATTTCAACCAACACAGAGAAGGCCATAGCAAAGTAGATATAACCTTTTGGAATATGTTGATCAAAACCTTCGGCCAATAGTGAAACGCCAATCAGTAAAAGGAATGATAAGGCCAGCATTTTAACTGTTGGGTGATTATTTACAAAATCACTAATGCCACCTGCAGATAACATCATTACTAGTACTGCAATGATCACCGCAGCAATCATCACTTCAATATGATTAGCCATACCCACTGCGGTAATCACTGAATCGAGCGAAAAAACGATGTCAAGAAGTAATATTTGAACAATAACCCCTGTAAAAGTGATCACTGCCCTTGTTTCAGCCTGATGATCGGCACCTTCAAGTTTATCATGGATCTCACTAGTACTTTTATAAATAAGGAATAATCCTCCAATGATCAGGATCAAATCTCTACCTGAAATAGCAAACTGTTTTAATAATTCGGAGTCGGTTAAAGCAATCCACTCGCCTATATTGAACAGCGGACTGGTCAAAGTCATGATCCATGATAAAGATAATAGCAATAGCACCCGTGTAATCATAGCTAATGCTAAACCTAACTGGCGAGCCTTTTTCTGCTTGTTGGCTGGTAGTTTAGATGCCATGATTGAAATAAATATGATGTTATCTATCCCAAGAACTATTTCCAAGAAAGTTAATGTGATTAATGATATCCAGATTTCAGGGTTAGTGAACCATTCCATAATTTAAAATTTCTGTAAAATTAAGTTAAAAACGATTAGGAATAAAAACAAAAACCCAATCTAACAATGAATTAATTTAGAAAGGTTTAGTAGTTTAAATATTGATCTCAAGTAAATCAATTGGATAGTAAATAAAGAACTAAGCCATTTATTTATCGATCATAAATGAATCAATACATTGAATTGCATTTTGTAGTCTATCTTCATCAGATCCTGAGATCAAAGAATAATTTGCATTCAATGCCTTTAATTCGGTATGCCAAACTTCCATGAAATATTCGCGCTTGTCAGGAAAATC
>CAIJME010000513.1 GCA_903821625.1 uncultured Sphingobacteriales bacterium
CTAATGCGCGCGTGCCGCAGGTACTCATCAAATTACCTTTTAAAAAAATGGACCAATAGCCAAGCTCAAAATTAATTTATAGAAATAGGATCTAAATGTAAACTCTTTGAAATTATTCCTAATCAGTGCAACGTTTGACAGATAATCTTCATCTTTACAAAAAAAAATTAATGAGATCGCTTTACGTTTGTCTGATTTTTCTGATCTTTTCAATTCACGCAAATTCCCAGTCTATCCTATTAAAAGGTACCATAAAGGATACAGCGGGGCTAACAATTCCTTTTGCCAGTGTGTATGAAAAAGGCACTACCCGCGGAACTTCAGCAAACAGTGAAGGGGAGTACCAGCTTAAATTGTCTCCAGGTAAGCATACACTTCTTTTTAAAGCCATAGGTTTTAAGCAGGTAAGCAAAGACCTCGACTTAAAAGCTGCCCAAACCTTAGATATTTTATTAACTCCAGCTATTTATGAGCTGAGTGATGTGGTGGTGAATGCTTTTTCGGAAGACCCTGCCTATGAAGTGATCAAAAATGCGATTCGTACCCGAAAGCGTCATCTTACCGAACCTGATCAATATTCTGCAGATGTCTATATAAAGGGTCTGCAGAAGCTTTTATCGGCCCCTAAAAAATTCCTTGGCCGAAATATCGATGATATTGGTAAGCAAATGGGTTTGGATTCAAACAGAAAAGGGATTATCTATTTATCGGAATCGGAATCGAAGATCAGCTTCCTACAGCCAGATAAACTGAAGGAAGAAATGATATCCTCCAAGGTTTCAGGAAGCAACCGTTCTTTTAGTTTTAACCGGGCATCTGATATCAAGATTAATTTTTATGAAAATCAACTGGACCTAGAAGGCTTGAGTAATCGTCCTTTTATTTCACCAATTGCCGAAAATGCTCTGTTTTATTATAAATATAGGTTGCTAGGAACAAGCATAGAGAATGGTGAGATGGTCAATAAGATCGAGCTTATTCCTAGGCGTAATGCAGATCCAGTTTTTCGTGGACTGATTTACATTCTTGAAGATAGTTGGAGGATCCATAGTGCAGATTTATACATTACGAAAGAAGCAAATATTAATTTTGTAGATACCCTGAACATACGCCAGGAATTTATTCCAATCAATTCTAAAGTTTGGATGCCATCGTCTGTGAGGTATGATTTTACAGGCGGATTACTTGGTTTCAGATTTGCAGGTTATTATATCGCACTCTTTAAAAATTATAATCTGAATGCGGGTCTAAAAAAGAAAGATTTTACAGAGGTATTAAAAATCACCCGAGAGGTCAATAAAAAGGATTCTACTTATTGGAAACAGGCGCGACCTATCCCCCTTACTGTTGAAGAACAAATTGATTATACAAAAAAAGAAGTTTTGGCCGCCAAGCGGGAGTCAAAAACCTATCTCGACTCACTGGATAAAGTCTCTAATAAAATAAAGCCTCTCAGATTACTGGTTGGATCGGGATATAATCCAAGAAATCGATTTAAAAAGGAATATTTTCGTTTTGCCTCAGTGCTTAACTCTGTTTTTTATAATACAGTAGAAGGCTTTGGATTAAATTATCAAGCCTCTTATTCTAAACAGATTGATTCGCTGACCAATAAGTTTTTGAGTGTTACGGGTAAAGTGAGATATGGTTGGTCTAGTGAAAAATTATATGGAAGCTTTTCTGGAACCGTTCCTCTTAAAAGTTCAAGAATTAGTTATACAATAGGAACTGATGTTTTAGATCTGAATAACAACGCAACGATTGTTCAATCAGGTAACTCATTCAACTCTCTTTTTTACGAACGTAATTTGCTTAAACTTTATGAAAGCAAATTTCTGAATTTCTCATTTCTAAAGCCTTTTGGCAGTGTTCAAACAAGTTTGACTGCATCTTGGTCAAACCGTCGATCCCTTCAGAATAGCTCAGATTATAAGATCAGAGATTGGGACAGTAGGGCATTTACGTCCAACAATCCCCTTCTGCCTGGCGCAAATCTTCCACTTTTTCCTGAAAACCAGGCATTTAAGCTAGGGCTTAGAGCAACTTATGCTTTCAGTAACGACTATGCAACGTATCCCGCAGGTAAATTTTTCAGGCCATCGAAATATCCCCAACTGGGAATAAATTATTCCAAAGGTATCAATGGGATATTTGGATCTGATGTAGATTATGATCTTGTGTCAATCGATCTCACCAAATCTGATATTAAACTCGGGCTTTTAGGGAAATCATCATTCTGGATTGGGGCAGGTAAGTTTTTGAATGTTAAAAGCATTTATTTTACTGATTATAAGCATTTTAAAGGGAATAGGACATTGGCCTATACTCCTGCAGTCAATAATTTTCTCTATCTGGATTACTATAATTTCAGCACAGCTGATCAGTATTTTGATGCTCATGTTGAACATAATTTTTCAGGCTTTTTGACCAATAAAGTTCCGCTTTTACGTAAACTCAAATTAAGTGAAATTGCAGGTTTTAATTACCTCAGCACTCCTACACTCAATAATTATTCGGAGGTTTATTTTGGACTTCAATTCCTCAACATGCGGGTATTGTATGGAAGGTCTTATGCCGATGGCAAGAAAGTGGATAAAGGTTTCAGGATCGCAGTTAACTTCTAATGTTCAGGTTTTAGCAAGATTTGTATTAATAAAACGCTAGCCGTATCTTTGTAGCGCATTAAACGCTGTTTGCAACAGTATCAATGAATTATGATCAAATACCAGACACTACTCTACTATTGTTATAGTAGAATTGCTGATGCAGAACAATTTGCATCAAGCCATCTTCAATTTTGTAAATCTTTAAATCTTGTAGGGAGAATAATTGTTGCTGACGAGGGGCTTAATGGCACCGTTTCCGGGACAGCTGAATCTTGTAAGATTTATATGGACACCCTTTCTGCGGATTCCCGTTTTTCTAAGATCGATTTTAAGATCGATGAAGTGGAGGAGCCTTCATTCATTAAAATGCATTGCCGCTATAAGGAGGAGATCGTCCATTCAGGGCTCAGAGATCCGAGCATTATTGATCCGGAGTTCAAGACTGGCGTACACCTGGAGCCTCAAGATTTTGTTAAAATGAAGGATGATGAAGATGTGGTCATTGTGGATGTGAGGTCAAACTACGAGCATTCTATTGGTCGTTTTAAGAATGCGATCACTTTTGACATTGAAAACTTCCGTGATTTTCCGGAAAAGATCAATGAGCTTGCAAAATATAAAAACAAAAAGATAGTCACCTATTGCACAGGTGGAATTAAATGTGAAAAAGCTTCGGCTTTATTGTTACATGAGGGTTTTGAAAATGTTTATCAACTACATGGCGGTATTATTAAGTATGGTAAAGAAGCAGGAGGAGAAGACTTTGAAGGCAAGTGTTATGTATTCGATAATCGAGTTGCTGTAGATGTTAATTCTGTGAATCCGGTGGTGATTTCTACCTGCCGTAATTGTGGAGCGCACACCACTAAAATGATCAATTGTGCTAACCCTGAATGTAATGAGCATTTTACCCAGTGTGATAACTGTGGCAAAAAGCTTGATGGAGCTTGCTCCGATAGTTGTCAGATGCATCCGCGCATCCGCGTATATGATGGTACAGGATACTATGTGAAAGTTCCGCAGCCCATTAATAAAGAGAAATTAAAGCCAGTTAAAGCCTAATCAAAAACCTATTTTTCCTTTACATTATTTCAATGAATAAAAAACTATTTCTAATCATTCTAGCATTTTTTATGCTTCAGCTATCGTTCGCACAGGATAAATCTCTGTATACCAAAGAACAATTTATAAAAGAAGGGGATACCCTAAATTATAGGATGTTGCTTCCCGAAAATTTTGATTCTGCAAAGGAATATCCGGTTTTATTTTTTTTACATGGAGCAGGTGAGCGTGGCAATGACAATGAAGCGCAGCTGATGCATGGAAGTAAGCTTTTTTTAAAACCAGAACTCAGAAAGAATTTTCCGGCCATCGTTATTTTTCCTCAATGTCCAAAAAATGACTTTTGGGCAAATGTAAAGTTTGGTAATGCTAAAACTAATGAACGTTATAGTTTTCAAAAAGGAGGAAAACCAGGAAAGGCGATGAACTTACTCATGGGGCTATTGGCGAAATTCAAGTCTGAGAAATTTACAGATAATGATCGTTTTTATGTTGGAGGCCTTTCAATGGGGGCAATGGGAACTTTTGAACTGCTCAGAAGAAAGCCTAAAGCTTTTGCTTCAGCATTTGCTATTTGCGGTGGTGATCATGTAGAAAATGTAAAAAAATATAAAAAGGTTCCACTTTGGGTTTTCCATGGCGGCAAGGATACCACCGTGCCAATTGCAAAATCAGAAATAGTGGTTAATGAATTGAAAAGGTTAAACGGGAATGTAAAATTCAGTATTTATCCTGAAGCGGGTCATAATAGCTGGGATGCTGCATTTGCAGAGCCAGAATTCTTGTCCTGGCTGTTTACATTTAAAAAATAATTATTCCTGCTCCGGATCTTTTCTGACCATTGTGGGCTTAAATCTCGGTTTGTATGCTGGCTTTGGTTGTTCGGGGTTTGCCGCAGTTTCAACTGTTTTTGCTGCTTCAATAGATGATTCAGGATCAGTAGCCTGTTCCTGAATAGTCGCAATGATATTTGCTTTGAATCTGGGTTTAAAAGCTGGTTTAGAAGTAGTTATTACACCATCAATAAGCTCCATTTTGATTTCGCTTTCTGTTGATGTCGTAGTAGTTACGGGCAGGTCAGATCTACTGATCAAAGTTGATGGTGTAATGGATTCAGCTTTTGGAACTTCAATTAGGAGGTATGTGCGTCGGAGTTTATTGAACCAGAACTTCTTGCTGTGGTCGAAACTTTTTTCACCCATTTCATTGAAATGACTGTTGAATTCAGAAAACAATGCCTGTTCAGCGTTTTTAAGCTGAACAGGATCAATCTTTTTCTTAATTAGGAATTCTTCAAAGGTCATTTTTATTAGTGCTATTCGGCCATATTATGGTATACAGCCTGTACATCATCGTCTTCTTCGAGTTTATCAATCAGCTTAAATACATCTGCAGCCTGCTCTTCAGTAACCGCAGAAGTTGATTGGGCAATACGCTCAAGTTTTGCACTGATCACCGGGATGCCCTTTTCTTCTAATGCTTTTTGCATTTGACCAAAGTCTTCAAATGAAGTATGTATTACACCAATATCTTTTCCCGTTTCATCAACTTCTACATATAAATCTTCAAGGCCGGCATCAATTAATTCGAGCTCAAGCTCATCGATTTCCATCTCGCCAGGATCAAAACAGAAAACAGATTTGCGGCTGAATATAAAATCTAAGGAGCCAGTTTTTCCTAGCGCGCCATTCGTTTTATTGAAATAACTGCGCACATTGGCTACAGTCCGGTTGGTATTATCGGTGGCAGTTTCTATCAGGATTGCAATCCCATGTGGGGCATAGCCTTCATAAACGATCTCTTCATAATTACTTTCATCTTTGTTGGAAGCTCTTTTAATAGCTGCTTCAACAGTATGCTTAGGCATATTTACTGCTTTTGCATTCTGCATGGCAGTTCTTAGTCTGGAGTTGGCGTCAGGGTTTGATCCTCCATCCTTTACGGCCATAACAATTTCTTTACCCAGGCGCGTAAATTGTACCGCCATTTTTGCCCAGCGCTTGAATTTTCTTTCTTTACGGAATTCGAATGCTCTTCCCATTATTGTACTATTTTCTAATTTATTTCTAAAAACGAATTTCTTATTTTTTATTTATTTCTATCGAATCTGCACCTATTTTTTCGATTTTTTAGCATAGAGGGTCTTAAATTTTCAATGGGTTTTTCAGGATTAATTTATTCCATTATTTTTTTAGATTGATAAGCATGTCTACCGTCATTTTCGATAGATTGAATTCAGGTTTCCAATTCCAGTCCTGCTGCGCCTGACTGTCATTGATTGATTTGGGCCAGCTTGCTGCAATTGCTTGTCTCTGATCATATTCAGTATATCCCAGTTTAAAGTTGGGAATATGCTTACGTATTTCTTCGGCCAACACCTCTGGTGTAAAGCTCATTCCTGTTAAATTATAGGATGAACGGATGTTTATTTTTTCTTTCGGAGCATCCATTAATTCGATGGTTCCGCGAATTGCATCATCCATATACATCATCGGGAGTTCTGTATCTGCAGATAGAAAGCTTTGGTAACTGCCCTTTTTCAATGCATCATGAAATATATGGATGGCATAATCAGTAGTCCCCCCTCCGGGTGCTGCCTTCCAGCTGATTAATCCTGGATATCTGATGCTGCGAATATCGAGTCCATAGCGCTGGAAATAATATTCACACCATCGCTCACCCGCCAGTTTACTGATACCATAAACCGTATTAGGGTCCATGATACAATATTGAGGAGTTTTATCTTTTGGTGAATTTGGTCCAAAGACCGCAATTGAACTGGGCCAGTAAAGCCGAGCGGTTTTATACTCTAAGGCAAGTTCCAGCACATTCAGTAATCCATTCATATTCAAATCCCAGGCTAACTTGGGATTCTGTTCACCCGTTGCCGAGAGTAGTGCAGCCAGAAGATAAACCTGTGTAGGTTTGTATTTTCGAAAAAGCTGATTGAGAATATCTTTATCTAGAACATTAATAAACTCAAATGGACCTGCATTTTTTATGTCATAGTCTGGACGCCGAATATCGCATGCTATGACATTCCCATCGCCATAGTTTTTTCTTAATTCGGTGACTAATTCTGTTCCTATTTGCCCATTTGAGCCAATAACCACAATTTTTTCAAGCATTCTAATTGGTTTTGCTCAAAGTTAAAAAATTTATGGAGGGCATTGGAATTTATTGACTCGTCCAGCTTCTTTAATAGATCTTTGATACTAAGGCAAAGCTTTTTCTGTACCTTATTATTTTTCCTGCTAGATTAAATATTTCTGTATTAACCAGGTATATTCCAATTGCGGCAAGCTGGTTTTTATCGTTCAAGCCATCCCAAATAATTGTGCCTTCGGCATTTAGCGTGAAATTATTTAAAAGCTTTTTGATCAAAACACCCTGATCATTATAGATCAAAACATTCGCAATTTGGCCAGCAGCTGCTAACCTGTATTTCATTTCAAAGACATCTTCAAACCCATCATTGTCTGGTGAAAATGTTTTTGTTACGATACTAAAATCTTCATTAGTTTCTACTTCAGCAGATTTTTGAGAATTTTGATATCCCGGGGTAGCACCTCCCGATGCAGAAGTGGCCGATCTTAAATTACCTGCTTCGCTGGCTGGTTTGTGTAGCTTACTTCGCTCCAGAGATACACCTTCTGTATTTTTGATTAAGGGAAAATGCATCTTTTCATTATAGCTCAACTGGTCAATCTGTTTTCCACTACTTAGTAGCACTGCAATACCTGAATCATCATTAAAGACAGGCAATGAGGTTATTTTGTATATAGAACTTTGATTTTTTACAAGGTATTCGAGGTTGATGTTACCAGGATTAGAACTCAAGGCTAAATAATTGCCCGACTCTAAAATGAATTGTTTTCTGCTGATTTGCCGAATGGAGTTGACAGTGTCCGAATTGATTCGTGCAATTGACAGATCTTTTAGATCAATGGAATGGCTGGTATTATTATAAATCTCAACAAAATCTGAACCACCTGGTCTTGGATTAAACAGAATTTCTGAGAGTATCACATCATTCTTTTCAATTTTCGGAGTCAGTTGAAATTCTGCAGAGTTGAATGCTATGTTGATCAATATATTGCTGCAATCGCAAATATTTGAAGCTGTGATTCGGTAGGTTTGACCTCGTGTTAAGGGTTCCTTATATTTCAGTAATACCTTATCGAAATTTGGCGCCTGGGGTATAGCATATTCAGGATTTCCTACTCCATTATTAAGTTGAAAATTTACTGGAATAGAGGCCTTCAGGCTATCGATAGATCTATTGAAACTTAATACAATACTGATGCTATCCAGGATTTCAAATTCTATTAATTTTAAAGCATCGCTTGACGAATTTTGCTGGTAAACTGAATTCCTCCTTCCAGGTGTCCCTCCGGTAGTATCATTGCTGCTGTTCCAATTCTGAAAGTCAGGGCAAATGGATTTAGGATCGATTAATTCAAGGGAATATCCGCCTTTTCTTTTTTCAGCATCCCTGAACCATGTAGCATTATAATTGATTTGCTGAATTGTGCGGCCTTTGTTATTTCTCAATTTAATGGTGTCTGATAGATTATTCAGACTTGACCAAGCCGGTATGCCCATTACCTTTCCAAAAGGTTTGAATTCTAGGGTGTCTTTTTCTGAGCATATTATCAGGGTTGACCCAGATATAATTTCTCCGGATTGAAAGGTGTAATTTTTCCCGTAGGATAGCCCTTTGAGCTTTACAGTATTGTCTGTAGGGTTAAATAATTCGATAAATTCTGCCTCAGGCAGTCCAATTTTTGGCGAAGGATCTGCAAAAATCTCATTGATTAAGATTGGATATTCTAATTCTGGTATCATAGCAATCTCGAAAGCTGAATTTTTGTCATCCAATTGAATAGATTTTCCGGAACAGCGCAAGAGCGAATCGGCTCTTAAAATAAATTTTTCGCCTTCGCTGAACTTTTGTTTAAAGGTTAACCTGATGTGTTTATAAGAGGCATCTATGCTTATATTTAATGCTTTTTCTGCTCCATTCCTGATACTAAAATTTGAAGCTTTAAAATAGCTGGTATCCGGAATTTGGTTGAAATAAACGTCAATACTGCTTTCTGAAAAGATATGTATAGAATCGATTTTAAATTCCAATTCCGAAAATTTGGGATAATCCAAGCGGTTCCTCCTGCCCGGTGTTCCGCCTGTTTCATCAGTTGAAGACCCCCAGTTATAAAATCCATTACAATCGTTCTTAGTAACTTCTATTTTTTCTAATGTCCATCCACCGGTTTGCTTTTTTGGGTCCTTGTACCATTTTTCTGAATAATTCACCGAGTCAACCATCCTGCTTTTGAAACTTTTTAAAACGATCTGATCTGAGCTATTGTTCAATGAAGGCCAAGGAGAAATACCCAATGTATTTCCAAAGCTTTTGTATTGAAGGGTATCTGCAGCTGGGCAAATAATTAGATATTGATTTGGAGGCAGCAGGTATTTTTTTAAGATTCCTTTGGTTTGGGGATCGTTAATATTCCATCCTTCCAGATCAACTGTGTCTGTTCCGGGATTAAACAATTCAATAAATTCAACCAGTGGCAGCCCAACTTCGGGTGATGGATCGGCAAATAGTTCGGTGATGAATATCTGTGCTGTATCTAGCCTCAGCGGTGGTGGCGGTGGCGGTGGTGGCGGAGCAGGAAGTGCAGGAATACTAAAACTGAATGGAGAAGAACTGCTGAGCGTATTTCCGCTGCAGTCTGTTATTCTGCTTACACTTAACTGATAGCTTGTGCCCGCTTTAAATTTTTCGCTAAACTTAACCAAGACCTGCCTGAAGTCTTCACTGCTTTTAATTTCTTTGATCTGACCTGAAATAGGCGCCAAGGAAAAATTATCCTTCATTAAAGTGCTATTATTTAATGGTTTATTAAAATATACCAAAAGGGTAGAATCGGATAAACGATTCAAACTATCCGCTTTTAAGGGTTTTTGATCAAAATTGGCAATGAATACAGAATTTTGCTTCCCCGGAGTGCCGCCCGAAACATCATTAGAGCTTATCCAGTTAAAAACTCCCTCACAAATGGAGGTAGGACTCACGCGTTCCAGACTCCATCCTCCTAGTTTTTTTAATGGTTCACGGTGCCAAGTATCTGAATAGGAAATGGAATCTATTAAGGTATTTAAATGATCCTTTATAGATAGTACATCGCCGCTGTTGTTCAGTGATGGCCAGGAGGAGATGCCCAAAACATTTCCAAATTTCTTAAATTCAGCGGTGTCTGCCTTAGCGCAAAGTATTAAATAGGAGTTGGGAGATATGCTAATATTACCCAGAGAGCCTGAACTTGAGAGGTCGCTGATCTTCCAGTTATAAAGTGATATGGTTTCATTGCTGGAATTTAGAAGTTCAATGTATTCAACCGATGGTAAATCGATTTGCGGTGCTGGATCAGCAAATATTTCGTTGATTATGATATCTCTGAATTTAGGTTTATACGGTTTTACATAATTAAAGGATGCCTGATTTTTATTTTGAATTAAATTTCCAGTTTTGTCTTTAACGTTCAATACAGTAAGATCATACTTTCCCGTATTCAATTCAGAATTCAATTTGATCTTGAATTTTGCCGGATTGGAGCTTGTTTGGATGCTATTTATTTGTCTGGTTAAATTAGTTAAACTAAAGTTTGCCGGATTTTTAACCCCAATACTATCCATGGCCTCATTAAAGGTCAATTCTAAAGTAGTGGAGTCTATAACAAATACTCCAGTTAATTCGGGCGGATTTGTATCTGATACTAGGGGCTCTATGCTGAAATCATCAAAAAAATGCTTCTGAAAAAAACTAGAAGTAGATTGTTGAATAAAAATACCGAAGAAAGATGAACTTGTAAAGCTAATATCCTTGAATGTTCCCTCTGTAAAAAAGGAAGTATTAGTTCCTGTTAAATCCCTCTCAAGACTAAAAAGCCCGTCGTTATTCCGGGTAACCCGGACTCTGATCGTGTTATTGCTTGTATTTGTTGTTCCGTTTATTCCATCAATTAGCTTGGTACTGCTGCTGGTCAAGCCAGATCGTTTATATAGACAGATATCGTCATCTGTATTCCCAATCCGAATAAAATATCCATTGATCAAACTGCTTTTAAGATCTACTTTATCTGAAATTAAATAAACATCTACAAAGTTTGCTCCTGATGTATTAAACTGAAGATTGACCCAAAATTCCCATTTGGAATTTAATGCAAGCGCATTAGGCGTGCTGATATAAAAGCTACCGGAGCTCAGACTGGAATTTGATCTGAGTTTATTAGTTAGAACCATAAAATCAGCACCGTTATTTCCGGCAGTCCAAACTGGATTTAATAAAAAATTACCGTCACTAAAATCATCATGTAGCTGTGCAAGCACTGAGTTGCTGTATAAAAGAAGTACAATTATTAAGATCTTTCTCATTTCTGCCTATAAAAGCAGAATTAAATTAAGATTCTGGTATAAAATATTTTAAAGGAATTAGTTTACGGTAAGATCTAAATTGTAAACGGTTATATCATGGATAGAATAGTTGATTTAGATCAAAAATTTGCTCATGTTGCTAGTTGAATCAAGTAAATGACCAAACAATTTCCCATATTTGCTTTGCTAATAATAAATGGTTAAATTTTTTAATAAATAAAAAAATGAAAGTTGCAGTAGTAGGCGCTACCGGCCTTGTGGGTTCGGTGATGTTAAAAGTTTTAGCAGAGCGCAATTTCCCCCTTAGTGAATTGATTCCAGTTGCTTCTGCAAAGAGTGCAGGTAAACAGATTGAATTCAAGGGGAAAAAGTATACTGTTGTGACCATGGATGATGCCATTGCTATGAAGCCAGATGTAGCATTATTCTCTGCCGGTGGAGGAACCTCTCTAGAAAGCGCACCGCGTTTTGCTGCCGTAGGCACAACAGTAATTGATAATTCATCTGCCTGGCGGATGGATCCGGATAAGAAATTAATCGTGCCAGAAGTGAATGCAAATGAACTTACCGCTCAGGATAAGATTATAGCCAATCCGAATTGTTCAACGATACAAATGGTGGTGGTTTTGAAACCATTGCATGATAAATATAAAATTAAACGCGTGGTAGTTTCAACGTATCAGTCTGTTACAGGCACCGGTGTAAAAGCCGTAGACCAAATGATGAATGAGCGTAAAGGGATTGTCGGTCCAATGGCTTATGCCTATCCGATTGACCTGAATGTAATTCCTCAGATCGATGTGTTTCAAGCTAATGGATATACCAAGGAAGAGATGAAAATGATTCTTGAAACAAAAAAGATCATGGGCGATGATTCTATTCGCGTAACTGCAACAACTGTTCGTATCCCAGTTAAGGGTGGGCATTCTGAATCCGTTAATATTGAATTTGAAAAGGATTTTGATCTAAATGAGGTGCGTGCAATTCTGGAAAAAGAAGAAGGTATACTCGTTGTGGATGATCCGGCAAATTTAAAGTACCCAATGCCAATGGATGCTCATGAAAAGGATGAGGTTCTTGTTGGAAGAATCAGAAGAGATGAATCTCAGGATAAAACCTTAAATCTTTGGATTGTTGCCGATAATCTTCGAAAAGGAGCAGCAACCAATGCTGTTCAAATTGCCGAATACCTGATGGCTAAAAAATTGATCTAGTTTTTTTGATCTAATATACAACCCGGCGAATTTCGCCGGGTTTTTTTGTGCCTAAATTTTGAGTTTATAGGATTTTGAATTGTCTGAATTCCCATTCGTTTTATAGTACGATTTACCTTCCTTAAATTGTTGCAATATTCCCCAATTTAACCCTGTACAATTTCTTCCTTGAACAGTTTCCTCTAATAATTTCTTCGAAATCATCATTAATTTTTCCGAAAAATATTTTTCGTAAGACGCTAAGCAATAAATTATTATGAAATTTTATTATCATTTTTTTTTACAAAAGGCAATA
>CAIJME010000514.1 GCA_903821625.1 uncultured Sphingobacteriales bacterium
CAGCGCCAAAAGTATTTGACACATTCCCAGGAAAAGTTATAATCGTAAGTTTAGTTTTTTGTGCAATTGGTTTGTTTTTTCTTTCATCAATGACTAATAGTGGAAGAATGATTATTGCTATTTTTGGCGTTATCCTCTTACTTATTTCATTCATAATACATCTAGGAATTAAGAAAATGATTTTAAAACACAAAGAACTTATATCGTAATTTTTAAAATCAATTTTGCTAGTAATTGTCAATATCACTATAGTTTTTCACTACTATTGTTAATTACAGTCCATTTAAACTAATTTTAATTATGAGTCCAAATATTGATACCATAGTCATTCTTGTTTTTTCTGCATTCGTATTATGCATTGGACTCATATTTTCTAGAACAGGAATTAACTTAAAATCCTTTTTTGCAGGAGGGGAGTCTGTGCCTTGGTTTATTGGAGGATTGTCTCTTTTTATGAGCTTTTTTTCGGCTGGAACATTTGTTGCCTGGGGTTCAATAGCCTATAAATATGGATGGGTAGCCATTACCATTCAGTGGACCATGTGTATTGGAGCTTTGTTCAGCGGTTTGTATCTGGCTCCCTTATGGAAATCAACCGGAAACCTTACAGCTGCCGAGTTTATCAAGGAACGCCTTGGTCCTCAAGTGCAAAAAACCTATATCTATATTTTTATGATGGTCTCATTATTCATAAAGGGGACCGTTTTGTATCCGGTTGCCAAGCTTGTCAGTGCTTCATTAGGGTATCCATTAATGCCTTCAACCATTGTTATGGGCTTATTTATGATCGCGTATACAGCTGTTGGCGGACTTTGGGCTGTGATGGTTACTGATATTCTTCAGTTTGTGATCTTAACTGCCGCGGTACTGATCATACTCCCTCTTTCATTTGATGCAGCGGGAGGCATATCAAAATTTCAGGCAAATGCACAGGAAGGTTTTTTTGATTTGATCAATGGTGAATTTACCCTAGTATTTATCATTGCATTTACACTTTATCATATTTTCTATATTGGAGGTAACTGGACCTTTGTACAACGTTACACCAGTGTGAAGGATAGTAAATCAGCCAGAAAGGTAGCCTATCTTTTTGCAGGTTTGTACCTGATCAGTCCGGTGTTATGGATGTTGCCCCCAATGATTTACAAGACCATTAATCCATCCCTGACCGGTTTAGATACTGAAAATGCGTATCTAATGGTTTGTCAGTTAGTGCTTCCTCCCGGATTATTGGGCTTGATGCTAACTGGAATGTATTTTTCAACTTCTGCATCTGCCAATACAACCTTAAATGTTGTTTCGGCAGTATTTACGAATGATATTTATAAAGGTAGAATTAATCCTGAGGCAAGTGACCGTAAACTCATGAGTGTGGCCCGACTTTCCTCTTGGACAATTGGCCTAGGAATGATCGCTATTGCACTCATGGTTCCATATATCGGTGGTTTGGTGAATGTTACGCTCAGCGTGGGTGCTATTACCGGAGGGCCAATTTTAGCTCCACCAATCTGGGCTTTATTCTCCAAAAGGCTTAGCGGAAAAGCAACATTGATAATAACCTGTTTCAGTTTGGGAATCAATCTGATCTTTAAAATTATTTTACCCTTCCTTATTGATTTTAAGCTTAGCAGGGCCGAAGAAATGTTGATAGGTGTTGGAGTACCGCTTTTACTTCTTATAGCGAATGAAATCAGAGCTTATTACGCCAATTACCTTAGTCCACAATATTTGGAATTTCAAGCTTATAAAAGCTCAAGAAAGCTTCAGAAGGATAATTTATCGGATGAAGAAATCAGTGAATCTTTACAACAAAATAAATTTGGATTGAAAATCACTGCTTTTGCTCTCGCATTTACAGCCTTACTCTTATTGATTTTGGGCTTAATTACTAAAGATAATATGGGTCTTTTGGGCACGATAGCGGCATTTATTTTTATTCTTGCTATTATCCCTTGGAGGGCTTCAAAAAGGATTGTATTCTATTCAAAAAAATAGTTTGTTTATTAATTTTAAGTTTCATTTATGATTAAAAGTGAGTTTTCCTCTGTCGGTCGTTCAGTAAATGAGCAGTCAATTAATGCTGATCTGGTTTTTATTGGGGGTGGTATCGCCGGAACATGCGGAGCCATTGCTGCAGCAAGAGAGGGTTTAAAGGTTATTTTGGTTCAGGATAGGCCGGTACTTGGGGGAAATGCCTCGAGCGAAGTGCGATTATGGATTTTAGGAGCAACCTCCAGTATGGGAAACAATAACCGCTGGTCGAGAGAAGGTGGGGTTTTGAGTGAAATCTTGATTGAAAATATGTACCGAAATCCTGATGGGAATGCAATTATTCTGGATACCATTTTGTTAGAAAAGGTTAAAAATGAGCAGAATTTAACACTTCTATTGAATACAGCGGTTTATGAAGTTGTAAAATCTGCTCCCGATGTAATCAAAGAGGTTATTGGATTTTGTAGTCAGAATTCTACCCGCTACCTATTATCTGCATCTTTTTTTTGTGATTCATCTGGTGACGGAATTGTAGCATTTCAGGCAGGTGCAGCTTTCAGGATGGGAGCAGAGTCAAAAGATGAATTTGATGAGGGTTTTGCACCCGATAAAGAATATGGCGAACTTTTAGGGCATTCCATTTACTTTTTCACTAAGGACGCTGGTCGTCCAATTACGTTTACTGCTCCTTCTTATGCCTTAAAAGATGTTTCTTCAATAGTTAAATACCGTTCTTATGATACCAGTGTTCATGGTTGTAAGCTTTGGTGGCTTGAATACGGGGGAAGGTTGGATACCATACATCAAACCGAAGAAATTAAATGGGAATTATGGAAAGTAATCTATGGTATTTGGGATCATGTTAAAAATTCAGGAAAATATCCCGAAGCCGAAAACTTAACCCTAGAATGGGTTGGACAAATTCCGGGTAAGCGTGAAAGCAGGAGGTTTGAAGGAGATTATATTCTTTCTCAAAAAGATGTTGTGGAACAGAGGGAACATTCGGATGCCGTATCTTATGGTGGATGGTCATTAGACTTGCACCCTGCGGATGGGGTTTTTAGTGAAAAGCCTGGTTGTAATCAATGGCATTCAAAAGGGGTTTATCAGATCCCGCTACGAAGCATGTACAGCAAAAACATTAAAAATCTGTGGTTAGCCGGCAGAATTATAAGCGCTAGTCATGTGGCATTCGGTTCGTCGAGAGTGATGGCCACGGTATCTTATTCGGCACAAGTAATAGGTATAGCAACCCAGTATTGCCTAAAAAACGGAATTACTCCTTCCAAACTTGCCAATTCTGAAAAAGTTCAGGAATTGAGACAAGAATTAATGCAAAAGGGGCATTTTATTCCAGGATTAGAGCCTGTAAAGACAAATTTAGCCCACAGTGCCAGCCATAGTGCCAGTTCCGAATTTAAACTTACGGAGTTAAAATCGGATGGTAATTGGCATAAACTTGAATATTCTACTGCCCAAATCTTGCCTGCCGCAATAGGAGATAAAATAAAGATCAGTTTTAATATAGATGCAAAGGAAAGCACTAGTTTAACCATGCAATTACGAGTTAGTGCTAAGCCAATCAATTACTCGCCTGAAATAATTCTTGAAAGCAGGGAAATTTCTGTAAGCTCTGGAAAAAGTATTTTAACCACA
>CAIJME010000515.1 GCA_903821625.1 uncultured Sphingobacteriales bacterium
CCACATCCTTATCCGGATATGGTTGCACGATTCCAATCTATTATTTCGGAGGAGACCAAGAAACAGCTTTTTGAGAAGACAGGTTCTGAAAATCCAGATATTGTCATGGCATGTGTTGGTGGTGGAAGTAATGCGATGGGTATGTTTTATCATTTTCTGGATGACCAGGATGTTAGGCTGATCGCTGTAGAAGCAGCTGGTTTAGGCGTAAATAGTGGAGAATCGGCCGCTACCACCTTGTTAGGTAGAGAAGGCGTATTGCATGGTAGCCGTTCCATTTTGATGCAAAGTGATGATGGACAGGTTATTGAGCCATATTCGATCTCTGCCGGGCTTGATTATCCTGGTATTGGCCCTCAGCACGCTCATTTATTTAAACAAGACCGTGCAGAATATGTTAGTATTACTGATGATGAAGCCATGCAAGCTGGTAGATTATGTTCTGAACTGGAAGGTATAATTCCTGCTATTGAAACAGCACATGCTCTTGCGCACCTTGAGAAAATGATATTTACAGGTAAGGAATCAGTTGTAATCTGTCTTTCTGGGCGTGGCGACAAAGATTTAGACACCTATATGAATTATTTTAATTTATAATACTTAATAATGAGGTAATCATCAAAAATTGATACCTGCACTACTATGAACAGACTTAACGAATTATTCCAGCATAAGAAAGAACCGCTTTTATCCATTTATTTTACGGCCGGATATCCAGATTTAAACAGTACTCTTGATATCGCTGAAGCCATTGAAAAGGCCGGTGCCGATTTCATGGAGATTGGTTTTCCTTATTCCGATCCATTGGCAGATGGACCTGTTATTCAGAATAGCTCACAAAAGGCACTTCAAAATGGAATGAATTTAGCTATCCTTTTTGACCAGTTAAAAGAACTTCGTAAGCGTGTTTCAATTCCTGTATTATTAATGGGATATGTTAACCCAGTATTACAATATGGAGTTAAGAAATTCTGTGATTCATGTGCTGCTGTGGGAGTGGATGGAGTAATTGTTCCTGATCTTCCGATGGTGGAGTATGAGGAATTTTACAAGGATTATTTTATTGATAATGCCATTAGTAATATTTTTTTAGTTACTCCTCAAACGTCAGAAGAACGTATCCGAAAAATTGATGATTTAAGTAATGGCTTTATTTACCTCCTTTCCTCTTCTTCTACAACAGGAAAGAACTTAACTGTTTCAAATGAAGCAGATGCTTATTTCTCCAGGATCCGTGAAATGAACCTCCAGAATCCAACGATGATTGGATTTGGTATTTCAGATCAGAAGAGTTTTAATAAAGCTGCTGAATATACTCGCGGAGCAATTGTTGGGAGTGCTTTTGTGAAATTTTTGGATACTGAAAATGCCTTGCAGCGAATTCCAGAATTTATCAAATCAATTCGCCCCTGATTCTAAGCTTCTTTCGCTGGAACTGTCGTTTTTTTATGGCTTAAAGAGCTCAAAAATACATATCCGGATATTCCAGCTAGGACAGAAGAAACAATAATGGCAAATTTTGCTTGAATTTGATATTCAGGATTGCTAAATGAAAGCAAGGCAATAAATACAGACATGGTAAAGCCTATCCCTGCAAGTAGGCCAAGTCCTAAAATATGTTTCCAATTGGCTTTACTAGGTAATTTTGCCATGCCTAACTTTACTGAAAGCCATGAAAAAAGGCTTACTCCAATTGGCTTACCTAATGCCAATCCACAAATAATTCCCAGTCCCAGCGGACTGCTTAGGCCATCAATCATTTTATTTTCAAAGCGTATATTAGTATTAGCAAGAGCGAAAATAGGCATGATTAAAAAGTTTACAGGCCGAACTATTAGGTGCTCTAATTTTTCGAGAGGTGACTCCTCTTTAACCGTATTGGTAGGAATGGTTAGGGCCAGCAATACTCCTGCAATAGTAGCGTGAATACCTGAATGGTGAACAAAATACCATAAAAAGATACCTGGAATGATGTAATAAAAAAGCTTTTTTACGCCAAATCTGTTTAGTGCTATTAATATTATTAAAATTCCTGCTGAATATAAAAGCTGCATCCAATGCAGTTCATTTGTGTAAAATATAGCGATTACAAGTATCGCACCTAGATCATCGGCGATCGCAAGTGCCGCAAGGAATATTTTTAATGAAGGGGGCACGCGTTTTCCCAATAGCGATATAACCCCTAATGCAAAAGCAATATCAGTAGCCATTGGAATACCCCAACCATGTATCGTTGGAGTGTTTAAATTGATTAATGCATAGATAATGGCTGGGAATATCATTCCACCTAATGCAGCAAATATTGGCATAGCAGCCTTTTGAGGGCTAGACAATTCACCTTCAATAATCTCTCGTTTTATTTCCAGCCCAACAAGAAGGAAGAAAATAGCCATAAGGCCATCATTGATCCAAAATGATATGGAATATTCTAATGGTATAGCTGAGTTGTTGAATCCAATTTTTGTATTCATTAAATTCTCAAATGCTGCTCCTAAATTTGAATTTGCGATGATTAGCGAAACAATCACACAAACAATCAGGATCACTCCGCCAATTTGTTCGGATCTGAAAAAATCTTTAAAAGGTTTCAGGTTTATTGCTTGAGCCATAATGACCAAAATACTAAAATAATTCCGGGCTTAACTTTATTAAAAGCAGAAGAAAATACTTGATAGGGTATTATTAGTAGTTTAATAAGCCGAAAATAAAGGATTTGTAATAACTGATTTACTGAAATTGATCTAGTTTGTCTTTTCAGGATAGATCTTAATTTGTATATATAAAAAATTAAAATAAGACCTAAGTATTCACCAAGCAATACAAGTTTAACTAAAGAAAATAGGGCGTAAAAAGCGAAATTTAGAAATACGTCTTAAAATTCAGCATTTTTTGGAGTTCTCGGGAATGGAATAACATCTCTGATATTCGTCATTCCTGTAACAAACAGAACCAGGCGTTCAAAACCTAAACCGAATCCGGCATGTGGTGCTGAGCCAAAGCGTCGCGTATCCAGATACCATGACATATCATCGGTTGGAATATGCATTTCCTTCATTCTTTTTTCCAGGTTTTCTAGCCGTTCTTCACGCTGCGATCCACCTACTATTTCGCCA
>CAIJME010000516.1 GCA_903821625.1 uncultured Sphingobacteriales bacterium
AAACACAGCGTTAAATTATAAGAAATGAAAAAATCCACAGTCCTTTTAAAAGCCCCGCATCTAATTTTGTTTTCCATCCAAAGGAATTATTTTTTGATGCTAATTGTGCTGATTATGACAACCTTTTCAGCCAATGCTCAGGATGCTTCCAGAAAAATTTTCAGGGCTGGTGCTGCTACCAGTAATATCACTCCGAAAATTGGAACATCCATCAATGGAAATATGAAGGATGGTACTGTCAAACAAATTCATGACGAAACACATGCTCGCTGTATTGTATTGGATGATGGGAAAACCAAATTGGCCATACTTACTGTAGATCTTTGTATGATTTACAGGGAGGAGTTGGATGCAGCTAAACGCAGGGCACATGAATTAACCGGTATTCCTGTAGAAAACATGATGATGTCGGCCATTCATACCCATTCAGGTGGGACGGCTTGCTCGGTATTTCAAAGTGATCCGGATCCGGAATATCTGAAATTTCTCAGAGAAAGAATCGCTGATGCGGTAGTGCGGGCAACTACTAATCTGGCCCCGGCCCGTATCGGATGGGCTGTTGGCAATGAGCCAAGTCAGGTATTTAATCGTCGTTGGAAAATGAAACCAGGCAAGCCATTAATGAACCCATTTGGTACAGAAGATCAGGTAAAGATGAATCCGGGCATAGGTAATCCAGATCGCCTGGAGCCATCCGGTCCTACAGATCCGGAACTTCCAATTATATCTGTACAAAGTACCGAAGGCAGACCGATAGCCTTACTAGCAAATTACTCCTTACATTATGTAGGAGGAACTGGCCCAGGTGAAATATCCGCCGATTACTTTGGGATGTTTGCAGAACGGATGAAAGGATTACTTGAGTCGGATAATGAAGGGTTTCCTCCCTTTGTGGCTATGCTATCTAATGGGACAAGTGGCAATATTAACAATATCAATTGGTTTGCAAATGAAGCTCCTGCGGCCATGCCTCCATACGCTAAAATGCGGCAGGTGGCTAATGTTGTAGCTGCCGAAGCTTATAAAACAGTTCAAACTATCCGGTATCAGGATTGGATTTCTTTAAGTTCTGCCCAAACAGAGATTAATTTAGGGGTACGATTACCTAAAAAGGAAGAAATTGAGCGGGCAAAAGGAATCATCGCCAAAGCCAATGGGCCGGTTATGAATACAATGGAAGAGATTTATGCACGCGAGACGATGTTGATTAAGGATTTTCCAAAACAAGTACCTTTAATTATTCAGGCTTTCCGTGTTGGAGATCTGGCAATTGCTGCCCTCCCTTGTGAAGTATTTGTTGAAATTGGATTAGATATCAAAGCAAAAAGCCCTTTCAAGCCAACATTTACCACTTCTCTAGCCAATGGTTACAATGGTTATTTACCTACTCCGGAGCATCATAAACTGGGTGGTTATGAAACATGGAGAGCCCGATCAAGCTATCTGGAAGTGGATGCATCTAACAAGATTAGTACTGTTCTTTTTGGTCTGCTGAAAAAACTTAAAAATGAACAACCTTAAATTTTAATTATCGATTTTTAAAAAAAAATGTTGTTTTTATTAGTTTAAGCATCTGATAAAATAGTATATTTCTTCATTGGAAAAGCACTATCATGTTATGCTTTAAGCATTTGAATTTAATCAAGGAATTTTCTAATAGAATTTTATTTAACAAGTTTATGAGCAAATTTTATTTAAAACCATACCTGATTTTTGGCTTGTTATTCATAGCATTTACACTTACAATAGCTGCTCTTCAACCCGATCCGCGTTCTGTACGGCTAAAAAAGGCTCTGGATAGTTTCCAGATCGAGCCCGGAATGCGCATCGAGCTGATCGCTTCTGAACCTCTGGTTATTGATCCTGTGGCCTTGGTATTTGATGAAGACCGACAGATGTATGTGGTTGAAGATCGTGGATATCCAGATCCTGCTGAAGGGGGATCGCCCACTCGTCTTGGCCGAATTGCACTTTTAAAGGATACGGATGGTGATGGAAAATACGATAAGCGAACTGAATTTGCAACTGGCTTGACCTATCCCAATGGAATACTTCCCTGGAAAGGAGGGGTATTTGTTACCTGTTCGCCAGATCTATTTTATCTGAAAGATACCAATGGTGACGGTGTTGCGGATATTAAAAAAGTAGTGCTTACTGGTTTTTTTGCCACTCAAACTGCCCAGATCAGAACGAGTCACCCGATTCTGGGCCTCGACGGCTGGATCTATGTGACCGGAGGTTTGAATGGCGGTACGATTACTTCTCCTGAACATCCCGATCGCCCAGCTGTATCTTATAAGTCTGCCGACGGCCGTTTTCATCCCGAAACTTTTGAGTTTCAGGTTACCGGCGGTAAAAGCCAATTCGGTTTAACATTCGATTCCTATGGTAGGCGTTTTGGATCGTCAAACCGTCATCCCGTTATGCATACTGTGATGGAGCCCTGGTATTTGAAGAGAAATCCAAACCTACTTTTCAATGAAAGTGTCCAAAATGTTTCTAAAACTGAGGCCGATGCTGTGGTTTATCCCATCTCAAATGCAGTAACTAGTGCTGACTTTATCCCAAAACTTATTGGCCGCTCACATGCGGGTACGTTCACGGCGGCTAGTGGACTGCTTGCTTTTAACGGAACAGCTCTAACACCAGCTCATCAGGGTAATATATTTATTTGTGAATCGGCTCAAAATCTGGTTCAGCGACAGCTAGTTAATCCCGAAACTGTTTCCTTTCGTTCCAAAATTCCTTATGAAGGGCGCGAGTTTTTATCCTCAACAGATGAATGGTTTCGTCCTGTATTTCTGCAACATGGTCCTGAGGGGGCTCTTTACCTGGCCGATATGCATCGCAAAGTGATCGATCATCCGTCTTATGTTCCCGCAGAGGCAAGACCAGGTTTGGATTGGGAAAGTGGAAAAACCGATGGTAGAATCTACCGTATTGTTAGAAAAGATTTCAAAGATAATATTGCAGATATCTCTTCCCGTCTGAGCTCCAAAAGCAGTAAGGAAAAGATTTTGGCCTCCCTGGCATCTTCTGAGGAGTGGGAGCGTGCCACAGCACACCGTTTATTGCTCGAAAAAAAGGATGCTTCCACTACACTAGTTAATGGACTTGGCAAAATTGTATCAGAAGGAGTCTATCCAGAAAGCCGCGCACGTGCTTTATGGTTGCTTCATTCACTAAACTCTCTGAATTTAAGTATTGTTAAGATGGCCTTGAAGGATCAGGTTTCTGGAGTTCGTGAGCAGGCTGTATTGCTTGCCGGAGGTTTGAGTCATCAATATCCTGAATTGGTGCAGATATTAACTATATCTGCCAAAGATGAGGCCATGCGCGTTCGCTTTAATACGGCATTGGTATTGGGCTCTCAAGAAGGTCCTGGTGTGATAAACGCTATGGCCGTAGTTGCAGCACGCGATGGTGCTGATCAATGGGTTCGTGCTGGAGTACTAAGCGGAATCGAGAAACGTGTTCCTCAGTTCTTAGCAGCATTTAAAGCTCAGAAAAATGCCGATCCAATAGCTTTTTCATTAGTGATGCAGGATCTGGGTCGATTGCTTGGCAATGGTGGTTCTGTTGCCGAGTCTCGTATTTTTATGAAGGATGTTTTGGATGCTTCTTCAGGTATGGACTGGCGTGTATCAAGCCTACTGGGATTAGCTGAAGGTGCCTCTGGAAGAGCAAAAGATTTTAATAGTTCAAGTAAAGGATTTATTTATGCTTTGCAGGGAGAACAAGTTTCAGCTATTCAATTAGATAATTTTATTTCAGCAACAAGTAAGATCGCTGAGAATCCTGCATTG
>CAIJME010000517.1 GCA_903821625.1 uncultured Sphingobacteriales bacterium
AATCAAATCGATCACCTTAGGTGAAAGAACAAAAAAACCGCCATTAAAACGCATTCCATCTCCATGGGGTTATTCAGTAAAACTTTTCACAGTAGTACCATCAGTCTCTAAGGCGCCAAATCGTCCGGGCGGTTGAACTGCCGTGACAGTTGCCTGTCTACCATGCGCTTTATGAAAGGCAATAAGCTTTGTCAAGTCAACATCGCCAACACCATCCCCATAGGTAAAGCAAAAATCTTCCCCGTCTAAATACTGTCTCACGCGCTTAAGTCGACCACCAGTCAAAGTATTTTCACCGGTATCAATTAGCGTAATTTTCCAAGGCTCTGAAAACTGCTTATGAATTTGCATTTCATTGTTATTTGACATATCAAAAGTAACGTCAGACATGTGCAAAAAGTAGTTTGCAAAATATTCTTTGATAATGTAGCCTTTATAGCCGCAGCAAATCACAAAATCATTTATGCCATGGGCAGAATACATCTTCATGATGTGCCACAACAGCGGTTTACCGCCAACTTCTACCATGGGTTTTGGTCGGAAAGAAGTTTCTTCTGAAATACGTGTACCCAAACCTCCTGCCAAGATTACTACTTTCATGACTTACTCGTTTTGTTTACTATTTTAACTAAATGCTCCACTTGAGAGGACTCCTCAGTTAGGGATATTCATTCTAAAATCTATGATAGTTTAACACCTAGATAGCTATTAATTGCGTCAGATCAGTAATTAATTGATTTTATGTGCCCAAATATAATAAAAAAAATTGGCGTTATAAATGCTGGCGGGAGGACTAAAGACAATTAGGCTAAAGAAGCGTTTTTTACCCCTGATAAGGCAACATAAATTTTAAAAATATTTGCATTGATACTGTGTTGCAAATTAGCATTTCCTTAAAGATTACCGCTCTAAAAAATGCTTAATATTCGCGGCTAGCCGGCAGCGACATAAGTCAAGCAATAATTTTCAGAGGCAATTTTCCCGATATTTATTTGAGTGGAATATAGCAATTGGCATACTCCTCCCATTAGCATGCAGCATTGTAAATCACCGAAACAATGTGCAAGACTCGCATATGGAATTAAGATATAAGCTCCTCGAAAAGCGCGAAAAATAACATCCATTTTTACTTCCACCAATACCTAAAAAAGGTGAGATAGAAGTAGACCGAATCCCAATCAATGGGCTTAAAACAGTTGCTGCAAGACGATTTCACGCCTATTTGAATATATCTCTAGAAAGTATCTTTAGACATTAAGTGTAGTCAGATTCTAAGAGCAGTATTATATGGATTTAAAGGTATCAATTAAGCACGGGGTTGCGGAAAAAATGCAAATTATTGAAGCAGGAATTCAGGCGAAAGATTACTGGAAACATCTATGGGCACGCCGAGAACTGCTCTTTTTTTTTACAAAGCGTGACATTGTTATCCGTTACAAGCAAACAATAATTGGGGCTTCCTGGGTTCTAATTCGCCCCTTTTTAACCATGGTAGTTTTTACAGTTCTTTTTGGGTCTTTAGCAAACTTGAGCTCAAATGGCCTTCCTTATGGCTTTGTTGTTTTTGCGGGCATGCTCCCCTGGTATCTTTTTTCAACAATGCTGTCAGACTGCAGTAACTCACTAGTTGGAAATCGAGGCATGTTGACTAAAGTCTACTTTCCTCGGTTAATTTTTCCATTAACCAATTTCCTAGTTACTTTAGTTGATTTTTTTGTTTCCTTTACCTTGCTAATAGGGATGATGATCTGGTACCAAATTGTACCTAGCTGGGAGATTATTTTTCTTCCTTTTTTTATTCTTCTTGCAGCAATTTTAGGCTTAGGATTGGGTTTATTAACAGCCACATTAAATGTTAAATATAGAGACTTTCAACAAATAATACCCTTCCTTCTCCAGCTAGGAATATATATTTCGCCCGTAGGATATCTAAATCAACTCGTTCCAAAACGCTGGGAAATTATTTACTTCTTAAATCCCATGGCAGGAATTATTAATGGTTTTCGATGGTGCCTTGTTCCTGGCGCACTAGCATTAAATTGGTGGGGAATTCTATATGCAACATTCTTTAGCCTAGCATCGCTTTATGTAGGCATCAAAATATTTAAGAGGTCTGAATCTCAATTTGCAGATACAATTTAATATGACATACGCAATCAAAGTTGAAAACATTTCTAAGAAATATCTCATAACGCACGGCGGATATTCATCTGGTTCTTTAAAGGAAATAGCAGACAACTTTCTCAGAAAAGTTTTACCTTTTAGTGGGTCCCGAAAAAAACTACTCGATACTACCCAAATATCTTATGAAGAATTTTGGGCGTTAAAAGATATTTCCTTTGAAATTGCCAAAGGATCAAAATTAGGGGTAATGGGAAGAAATGGTGCGGGTAAATCAACCCTTTTAAAAATTCTATGCCACATTACAGAGCCAACTTCAGGCATTATTAAAATTAATGGGCATGTTTCCAGCTTACTTGAGGTGGGCACTGGCTTTCATCCTGAGCTTACTGGCAGAGAAAATGTTTTTTTGAATGGCGCCATTCTTGGCATGAAGCAATTAGACATCAAAAGAAAGTTCGATGAAATTGTTGACTTCTCAGAAATTGAACAATTTATCGATACGCCCGTAAAGAAATATTCTTCAGGAATGCAAGTAAGGCTCGCATTTGCAGTGGCAGCAAACCTAGAACCAGAAATTTTAATTTTAGATGAGGTATTAGCTGTTGGTGATGTGAATTTCCAAAAAAAATGTATTGATAAAATGAATGAAATCAGTGGTAGCGGCGCAACAGTTATTTTTGTAAACCATGGTGTAGATGCTATTAAACAATACTGCGATCAAGCCATTGTGCTAAAACATGGCTCTTTAATTTTAAATACTACAGACATTGATAGTGCTATTGAATCATATCTTCAGCAATGAAAACATTCTTACAATGATATAAATGAAATATATTTAAAAATCAGTATTTTATGAAGATTTTAATGTCGTATTTTAGTTTATGTCATACGAGTGCAATGAAATACTACGATATTTATCACCATATAACTGCTCTAGACTTTCTAGATCTAGGGGGACTAAATTTCTATTTTCACGTAAATTAAACCAATACTCTCTAGTGACATTAGTATTAAATTTCGCGATTACCCAATGACCATACAACTCATATTCAGAAAACCCGGAACTGCTAGAGTAATCAGTGCAATCGATTATTGCCCGATACCATGGGGCATTAAATTTCTCTTCGATATGATTTTTTAAGTTATTTAAAATATTGCAATTAAATAGCATTTGATGGGCAACACAAGAGAGAAGCGATGTTGTATTTTCACCAACCAATCTTTGATATACATCGTAATAGGGTTTATGAAACTCATCGCTATGTAAAACAAGCTCTCGCCCATTAAATTCAAACACTTGAGGCGATAAAAGAATAGTGTCAGCATCAATGCAAAAATAATGTGAAGTTTGAACAAATCGATCGACAGCCATCACAATCAACTGCTTAAAAAGCCATCGCGATCTATCAGTACCTGCAATCGTAATATAACTAATCTCATCTAAATCAAAAGGAAGAATCTCGGATTCATTGATAAAGTTACAATTTAATTCTTCAGCCATCTTTACAATTTCTATTGTGTATGGTGAGATTAGGTGAATTTTTTCTATTGGATGCTTTAGATTTTTTCTTATAGACTCAATTGTTAATGGCAGGGTTGGGTAATCTTTTTCTACAACGCATATGACAATCTCTACAGGCAAAAGACTTTCTGGATTATTAAATACAGTTTTAACGTTTTTTACATCCTTATAGTAACCATAGGTTTCAAATTTCTTTAGTTGATTTGGCCAGCCTAATTTAGGTAAATTTAATCCAAAAACAGGTCTAGCTACAGCCGTCGGTCGCCACTTATTCAAAATGGAGTCTTTACCTAAGTGCTCGATATATGAATTGTATGTGCAGAAGTTTCTTACTTCTAATTTTTCAAGTTCGAACGTTTTCAATGTTTCATCATCTGAATTCTCTTCAAAAATTCCAAATTTATTTAAATCCGATTTAAAGAAAAAATAATTTAACATGCCCATTTGTCTTTTGACAACATAGTCTCCGAAAGGTGAGGTGTAAGTACCAAACCATTGATGGAATTCTTTGTCAGAAGAATTAAATGATGAAAAGGGCCCTAATGTATGTTCACTATGATTTTTTCTAGCCCACAAACAGATTTGCATAGTCTTAAGTAGCCACTCAGGATGATATAAGGCATCGGGATCGCTCCATCCAATAATATCAAAAGAATCTAAATCACTTAAATACTTTATTGCTCGGTTTATTGCTGAACCCGCATTATTTGGGCCCTTAGGAAAAAATTTAATAAATATTTTGTATTTGGAATCTCTAGGTTTAGATATTATTTCCCTTACTCTAGGGTTGGTAGATCCATCGTCACAAATTAAAAATGTAATATCAAAGTTATATAAATTTGTCAAAAATAGTGTATCTAAGCATGCCTCTAAATATTCAGGTCTTTCATGAGCTAGGATGGCCATACCAATTTTTATCTTTGGATTTTGAA